>DATEKX010000265.1:0-2323 GCA_035277165.1 Blastocatellia bacterium
AACTATAGACAGGTCGTCCCTAACGGGACTGCTATAACTACCTTTCACATTTGCGTGTTCGGTCTTGCATCGAGCGCGCACAATTATTATCTTCAAGCACGCCTATGAACAAAAAATTACGCGAAGACAGCAAACAGAAACGAAACAACGGGCTTGACCGTCGCACGTTTATAAAGTTTCTTCCGGCAGTCGGAGTCGCCGCTTATGTTGATTCTCCGCTGGCAATTGCTCAACCGCCGCAGCAACCGCAACCGCCGCAGCGTGTGACGAAAGAGATGCTTCATGCAACAGAGCAGTTGATTGCCATAGAGCTTGATGACGCGCAGGAAACGATGGCGCTGCCCGGCGTGAATCGCAATCTCGCAAACTATGAAGCGTTGCGCAAAATTGAAGTGCCGCTCGACACTGAACCTGCCATCGCCTTTCATCCCGCGCTTCCGGGCAGGAAGTACGCAGGGCGCGCGGCAAAGCTTCAATTGAGCAAACAGGAGATACCGAAATACAACTCGCTTTCCGAAGTCGCTTTCTTCACAGCCACTCAACTATCAGAGCTTGTTCGCACGCGCCGGGTTTCGCCTGTTGAATTGACCAGGATGTACATAGCGCGGCTCAAGCGATATGGGCCGAAGCTCAATTGCGTAGTCACGCTTACGGAAGACCTCGCGCTCAAACAGGCCGAAGAAGCCGAACGCGAAATCCGCCGAGGCAAATATCGCGGCCCGCTGCACGGCATACCGTGGGGCGCAAAAGATCTGTTTGCCACTAAAGGAATACTGACCACATGGGGAGCCGAGCCTTTCCGCAATCAGATTATCGATTATGACGCGACGGTGGTCGAACGTCTGCGCGACGCGGGCGCTGTATTGGTAGCGAAACTCTCTATGGGCGCGCTGGCTCAAGGCGGGCGGTGGTTTGCTGGCATGACGCGCAATCCCTGGCAGGTGGAAGAAGACCGCATAGGCTCAAGCGGATCATCGGCGGGGGCTGCTTCGGCAACCTCTGCGGGGCTTGTGGGATTTTCAATCGGGACTGAAACACTGGGGTCAATTATGTCGCCTTCATCGCGTTGCGGCGTTGCGGGACTGAGACCGACATACGGGCGCGTCAGTCGTTATGGAGCGATGGGGCTAAGCTGGACAATGGACAAAATAGGCCCGATCTGTCGCGGCGTTGAAGATTGCGCCATCGCGCTTGCGGCTATTTATGGGCCGGACAATCGCGACATCACTGTCGGAGATGCGCCGTTTAACTGGTCACCCGAAACAGACCTTTCAAAGATGCGCATAGGCTATCTGAAAGCGGAATTTGAGCAAGGCGACGACAAACAGAAAACAATGTATAAAGAGGCGCTCGCGACGCTTACGCGAGCGGGCGCAAAGCTCGAATCAATCGAGTTGCCGAATTTTTCTGCAAACAGCCTGCGCATAATCTTGAACGCGGAAGCGGCTGCGGCCTTCGATGACATCACGCGCGATGGCCGTGTCAATCAACTGAGCGGGCAAAGCCCGAACGATTGGCCTAACTCGTTTCGCACATCGCGATTCATACCTGCGGTTGAGTACTTGAGAGCGCAACGCGCACGCACATTGTTGATGCGCGAGATGGATCAGTTGATGTCAAAGTGGGATGTGTTTGTATCGCCTGCGCCGGGAAGCGCAAGTTTGCTTGTAACAAATCTAACAGGCCATCCGGCTGTCTGTGTGCCTTGCGGATTCATTGACAACCTGCCGCGTTCGATCATGTTCACGGGCGGATTGTACGACGAAGTTGCGCCGTTAAAAGCGGCGCTGGCATTCGAGCGCGCAACCCAGTGGCACGCGATGCATCCGAAAATGGACTGGGCTTGAATCGCTTGAGCTATAGCGATTGTCTGATCTCAGCCACTACTTCATCTGGACTGAGCGAGGCATCTGCCACAATCGCATCATCTGGTTCTTCGAGAGTTTCAAACTGGCTCGATATCAATTCTTCCGGCATAAAATGTCCCTCTCGCTTTTTTAATCTTTCGTGAGCGACTGACGGCGAGATTTTCAGATAAACGAATCGTATTTGATCCGTGTTCGAGCCAGCGCCATCTTTAAGCCGGTTTCTGTATGCGGATTTGAGCGCGGAACAAGCCAGCACTGCCGACGTTTTGCTTGCCAGAAGGTTCGATATGAGATCAGCCAAAACCTGAAGCCAGGGCACGCGGTCGCTGTCGGTGAGCGCAATGCCGGAACTCATCTTGGCAATGTTTTCCGGCGGATGAAAATCATCGCCATCGAAGAAAGACCAGCCGAGCACGTCAGCAAGTCGAGAGCCAATGGTTGTTTTACCCGAACCA
>DATEKX010000266.1:0-14214 GCA_035277165.1 Blastocatellia bacterium
TGTTTTAGCAGTCCCGTTAGGGACGACCTGTCTATAGTATAGTCGCTGGTAAAGTTTTCTGTAGCTCCGTAGGAGCGACCCTTTGATTCAGAGGTCGCTCCTATGGAGCTACGAATCTTTTGCTTGATTGGTACTATAGACAGGTCGCTCCTACGGAGTTACAGAAACAAGCTCTTAAATTTGAAATCTCAGTTTCTTTTCTTGTAATCTGTCACTTATGCCAATGTGCCCCAGATGCAATAAGCGGCCTGCAAAACGCAGTTGCCCCGCGCTCAGGACGAAGATATGCGCGGTCTGTTGCGCACGCGAGCGGATGACCGTTCTCGCTTGCCCCGAATCCTGTCAGTATCTTCAAGACGCGCGCGCGCAATCTGCCGAGCGCGAATCCGCGTTGCGCTCAAAGGATGTAGCTTATATCAAAACCAGCGAGCAAATCACACAGCGCACTCTGCCGATTCTTCTCGTAATCGAAGCCGCTGTCGTGAACGCGCATCGCGGCGTTGAAGGCGCAGAAGTGCGCGACCTCAAAAATGCGGAGATCGCTGAGTCGGTTGAAAACGCGATCAAGAATCTTCAGACCGAAGAGAGCGGCTTGATCTATGAGCATCACGCTGCCTCGTCGCGAGTCGAAGAGGTGAGCCGCCGCATACGCGCTGCGCTCGATGATTTTACTAAAAAGGCTCCCGACGAATATCGCCCGCGTCGCAGCGATATTCTAAAGATGCTCGATGTCACACGCGCCGCCGTCGAAGCTCACGTGCGTCGCGGCGAAGAAGAAGACAGCTACCTCCGCCACATATCCATATATTTCCCCTGGCCCGAAGAAAAGACACGCCCGCTCATCATCTGATAGTGTAATTAGCTGATGTGTTATGGAAAATAAACCTCCGCTCTTACGCCTGCTCAGTCAACTATCTTTGTGGCTGCGTGAGAGACTCGTAACACACGCCCCGCAGGGCGCGACCACGCAAGAGCGAATTCAGTTCGTAATCATCTGCTCGGTTATTTTCTTTGCTGCGCTCGGCGTTAGGTTGCTGCACTGGCAGGACGCTCGCGCGGAAATGCAACGAGAAGGCGCTGTGCTCACGGATCTCGCCAAGTCGTATGTGCTGGAAGTGAATCGTATGCGTGATGACGGAAGCATACTTTTTCCGGTAAGGCCGCTCGACCGACAGGATGCAAGAATGATCCTGCATCCGCCGGGTTATTCGATACTGATGTCAGCGATTAGAAAAGACTGGGAGTCCGGCAGTTCGTTTGCGATGTTGAGATGGGTGCAAGCCGTTTGCGATTCGGCAGCCGCCGTGATGATCTTTTTAATAGCCGCTCAGTTCTTTGCGTCAAGTCTTGCCCTGATTGCCGGAATGCTCGTCGCGTTTTCGCCGCATCTCGCGTCCTACTCGTTGTGGCTCACGCCTGAGACTTTGGCCGTTATGCCGGTGCTGATCGCAGTCTATCTGATTATTCGCTGTCTGAAACAACCTCGACTCTGGAGGGCGCTGGCGGCTGGCGCGCTCGTTGGAATTTCCTGCTGGCTCAGATCAAATGGTTTGCTGCTGGCTCCGTTTCTTGCCCTGATAGTCTTTGTATTAATTGAACGCAGAAAGCGATGGCGCTACTCGTTGGCGCTCGTCGCCGCAACTATCATCGTTATTTCGCCGATTACTATTCGCAACTGGGTGGCCTATCACAGATTCGTTCCTCTTTCTCTTGGGGCCGGGATAACTATGATAGAAGGCATCGCCGATTATGATAGCGAGGAAAGATTTGGAATGCCTGCCATAGATGACCTCGTGCCATATAAAGACGCCGAGTGGCACAATCGCCCGGACTATGAGCGCAACATCTGGACGCCGGACGGCATAGATCGGGATCGCGCGCGGTTTTCGCGTGGCCTCTCTGTGATTAAATCGAATCCCGGATGGTTCCTTAAAGTGATGGCTCACCGAGCCGTTTCTATGCTCAGGTCTAACGATGCGTTTGCGCCGGGTCCGGCTTTTTATAGCCCGATGGCTCCTGTCGTATCGGCAGAACCCGGTTTCGGTCATCTGCTTTCGTCTGTGGATGAGAACCAGCTTGTCTGGACAAACTCTCCGGCGGAGATGATAGGGCAGGGAACGCTTATATCAAAGACGGCTCAAGCTGCGCTCGCTGCCGATGGGCAAAGATTGCAAGTGACGGGTGACGATTCCAGCTTCGGCGATCAATTCGCCTCTGCGCCCATTCCTGTTGAAAAGAATACTGATTACATGCTGCGCATTGCCGTGAAGGTTGAACAGGGGCCGATTGCTTCAAAGATAACGAGCGAAGACCGTAGCCTTATGCTCGCCTCTGACCTGCTGACGAAGAAGCGTAATAAGGCGACGAGGAAGGCTGAGAAGAAAGCAAAGAAAAGAGCAAAGAAAAAGGCTCTGCAAGAGAACGCAGCTCAACAAACGATGGATGGCGCGCCTGCGCCTGATGATGGGAATGATAAAAATAGATTGCGCATCATAGAGATGCCTTTTGCGAGCGGCGACCGTGATGAGGTGAGACTTGTAATCAGCAACAACGGGAAATCATCTGCTCGGCCAGCGGTTGGGGTAGGCGAAGCCAGCCTGTTCAAACTAGGGGCTACGCCACAGCAATGGACGCGCGTTGTGCGCCCACTGGTGCGAGGCATTCAGAAAAACGTCTTTACCACATTGCATATACTTCCGCTCGTCGCTATAGGAATCCTTCTGCTTGCGGTTACTCAGAAATGGCAAACGCTTGTTGTTATGCTAGCCGTGCCTGTCTATTATCTGTGCGCGCAATCGGCGTTTCACACTGAATATAGATACATTCTTGCCATTCACTATTTCCTTTTTGTTATGGCGGCAGTGGCGCTTTATGTTTTAGGGATAATGATTTGGCAAGGCGCACATCACGCATTTATTTCTATACGGCGTTCGGCATCGGGCTCTGATGTGAACCAGTAAGCCCAGGCTACGAATACCCCCTGCATCGGAAGCCTCAACCATAAGGCCATAGGGCTAATATAAGGATAAAGCTCTGGATGAAGAGCCATATGAATGTTGGCGGGAAAAACGGCTATCAACAATGCAATGATTCCCCATGCGGCAAGGCGCTCGAACTTTGGGACTATTAACATCAAGCCCAGCACTATCTCAAAAAATCCGCTGATGTAAACCATCGCAAGATGCCACGGAATATAAGGAGGCATGATGCTGAGATAGAAAGCCGTGTTGGCAAAATGCATCACGCCTGCTAGGAAGATGAATAAGGCGAGCAGCCATTTCATTATGAGTTTAAGTTTTGACATGAAATCTATTGCCTATGGACGGGTATCTTTTGCCTGATGGATGCCTGCGTTTTCAAAAGCGATAGTGAGATCCTCAGCGACGCTCTCGATTACTCGGTTGGCTTCTTCGGCGCTTGAAGCCGAGGCCGAAATATTTATGCGAAACATCACATCGCGACCAAACCGGCTGGCGCGCGATTTTATGTAGACTTCCGGGTGCGCTGCCGCGACCTGTCTGAGCGCGGGCGCAAGCACCGATTCATCGCCGCAATCAACCATCATTTCGCGCTCGCGATAGCTGCCGCGACCGAAGACTTCGTTGAGCAATGATTGCAGCGGGCCTTCGATTATTCCTTTCAACTCGGCAGGCACGCCGGGCAGCGCGACGATGCGGCTCACACCCGCTTCCATTGCTATGGCGGGCGCAACTCCGATTGGGTTTTCAATCACGCTGCAGTTGGCAGGCAGGCGCGCCATCTTCAATCGCGGTTCGCTCATCTCGGCGCTCGCCACATATCCTGATCGCGTAAGCTCTCGAAAGCGGCGCTCTACCAGTTCGCGGGCCTGCTGGTTAAGCTCAAGGCTTCGACCCGTAGCAACGGCTACGGCAGCGAGCGTCAGATCGTCATCGGTCGGGCCAAGCCCTCCGCAAGTGAAGATCAAATCGGGGCGGCGCAAAAGCGAGGCGCGAAGCTGTTCGACTATCGAATCAATCTCGTCGCGCACTATTGCGATATGGCGCACGCGCCCGCCCATTCCTCGAACGACGCGGCAGAGATAATTGGAATTCGTGTCCTGCACCAGCCCGAGCAGAATTTCATTCCCGATTGTCACTATCTCGATATTGACCACGAGCGGATTATACTCTCAAAGTCGAAAGTAGGCATCTTTTAGGCTATTTCAAGCCTCAAAGTTATGGTAGGGCCGGGCGTTCGGCTGATTCGGTTCGTGCGGCCTGGAAGTCCGATCTGCCCTACCAAACCATTTCGCACCTGTTCGGAGGATGATGAGAATGAAAAGAAAAAGCATCTTGCTGGGTGTTTTGATCACGCTTTTAGCTATTGCCCTGACGGGCTGCCCTGAGCGCATACGCATCGGAGATATACAACACGACCCCGGTAGGTATTACAACAAGGAAGTTACTGTGGCCGGACGAGTTGTTCGCTCATACGGCGCGCTTGGACAAGGCGTGTACGAAATAGATGATGGTACGGGAACGCTTTGGATCGCTACGGAAAAATACGGCGTGCCAAGCAAAGATACCCTCATAGGCGTAACCGGTCGCGTGATTCCGGGCGTTACGTGGGGCGGGCGCAATTACGGCAACGGTATGCACGAAACACGTCGCCGCACGCGCGAGACTCGCTAATCGAGATTTCAAGTTTGTGATCTCCGGTTTCTGGTTGAAGCCTTTAACCAGAAACCGGAAATCGAAAATTCTTACGCAGTTCGCACGCTGCCTACGCCTCGGCCTGCGACGAATAATTTGACGAGCACAAGTCCTGCGATGAATCCGCCGATGTGCGCCGCGTAAGCTACGCCGCCTTCCTGCGACCCGCTGCCCAGCACGCCAAGCCCGCTGATCAACTGGAATGCGAACCATAATCCTAAGGCGACGAACGCAGGCACTTGCGTCAGCATATTGAACATTATCACTCTGACGCGCCGCTTCGGGAAAAGCAGTATGTAGCCGCCAAGCACGCCTGAAATCGCGCCCGATGCGCCGAGACTCGGCACCAGTTGATTGCCATTGAACGCAACCGTAGTGAAGACGTGCGCGAGCGACGCTATTATCCCGCAAAGAAGATAAAAGATCAGATACCTACCACGCCCCATCACGTGTTCAAGATTGTCGCCGAATATCCAGAGAAACAACATGTTCCCAAACAGGTGCGCCCATCCGCCATGCATAAACATCGAAGTCAACAAAGTGATGTAAACCGTAAATGGCGTAGGCTGTAGTCCCGGCGCTTGAAATTTATCGCCGCTTACGGGGTCTTCGATAGTGCGAGGCGCGGTTACCTGATCCTGGCCCGTCACTATCTCTCGCGGCACGGTCGAGAAAGCGTAAGTGAAATTGTCGTTTGCGCCCATGCCCTGAAAAAAAACGAAGACCAGAACGTTTATAGCTATCAGAATGTAATTGACGATCGGGGTAGTTGTGCGGTCAGAATTATCGTCGCCTATGGGGAATAACATCTTCTTTGCTCCTTCAGATCAAAGAACTCGCTCGCTGCGTCCAAACGGATATTCTTAAACCGTAGTCGTCAGTCAATCAGCATCTATTGTTCCCAAATGTGCGCGTCGGCTTGCGCTGCGCTATCTGCAAGACTTATTTGCGTTTTGTGCACAGAGGCGGATTTCTCGGAAGATCGCTCAAAGAATCATTCTCGTACAGTTAAGCTTTCGATTGAAGACGCTTTTATTTCGCTGCGTCCGTAGCCAGATGCGAATGCGGGTGCGGCTTCAGTAATTCGTAGCCCTCCGAGCGCGCGACGTATGTTGCGGCAGTAATGTCGCCCGTCACATTCAACGTCGTGCGGCACATGTCGAGTATTCGATCTACGCCTAGAATGATCGCGATCAGCGCAGGGTTTACGCCGACTGTCGTCAGGACTAAGACTATGAACGGAATCGAACCCGAAGGCACGCCCGCTGTGCCTATGCCGCCCAATATCGCAAGATAGGCGACCATAATCTGCTGGCCCAGCGTGAGATCGACTCCGGCAAGTTGCGCCAGAAACAGAACCGTCACGCCTTCATAAAGCGCAGTCCCGTTCTGGTTGGCCGTCGCGCCTATGGTCAAAACGAAACTGTTTATTTCGCGCGGCACGCCGAGGTTTTCTTCCGATACGCGCAACGCAGTGGGCAGCGTTGCATTGGATGAAGAGGTCGAAAACGCCGTCAACATAACCGTCTTGACGCGGCGGAAGAATTCTATCGGCGAGATGCGCGAGAGCAGATAAACTGAAAGCGAATACACGCCGAACATATGAAGCCCCAGCCCCGCAAGCACTGTGACTACAAACCACGCTAAGGCTCCGAGCAAATCCAGCCCGAAGCGAGCCGTGTTGTTAAACAACAAACAAGCTACGGCAAAAGGCGCAAACTTCATGATTATGTCTATGACTTTAGCCGAAATCTCGTAAAGCGCTTCAAGCCCTCGAACGAAGGGCGCAGTCACGGTCGAAGGGATGAGCGTTATGGCGATGCCTACAATGAGCGCGAAAAACATCAGGTGAAGCATGTTGGGCGTTCCGCCCGAAGTGGCTTTGCTTGGATTGTCCGGCACTCCGGCTATTGCTGCGATGGGGTTGGTGGGAACGATAGTCTTTATCACCTGCATCATTACGGAATCGGTTTCGGTGGCTTTCTGCGCGTTTTCCACCTGCTTTGCAGCATCCGACCCGTAACGTTGTTCGAGCGCCGCAGCCGTCTCAGCAGCTATGCGATTGCCCGGCCTGATCGTGTTGGCGAGAGTCAATCCGATGACGACCGAAATACCCGAAATGATCAGCGTGTAAGCGAATGTTTTTAAGCCGACGCGCCCCAGCTTGCGCGCGTCGCCTATGCCCGCAACGCCTACGACCAGAGATGAAAAGACCAGCGGCACTACGATCATCAAAAGCAAGCGGAGAAAGAGCTGGCCGACCGGCTCTGTGATATTGGTGATGGTCCATATAACGCGCGCATTGTTGCCGCCCGCCACCATATTGACCGCAACTCCGGCGACGACGCCCACTAATAAACCTGTCAGTATACGCGTGTGCAGCGGCCAGCCCTTAGGCCGGTCTGGAGTTTCGTCTTTGAGGTCTGTCGTCGCTTCGCGTTCGTAAGCGTTCGCATCTGCCGCAGGTTTATCTCGTTCGTCAGCCATTTTTTCTCTCTCTTGATTGGAAATCGCTTTGCAGGCGTCAAGGTTATGAGTTTTGTAGGCTATAGTCAACCGCATCAAGCGTCACAGTAAAATGCAGGCGCGAAGTGAAAAAGGGCAAGCTCTGAGAACTTGCCCTTTCTGCGTTTGATGATGAATAGTGTGAATCGGCGATCTAGGATTCGCGTCGCGTTTCGCCTGCCGTAACGGCGCGGCCAAACTCTTCTCGCGAATCGTCGTCCACAGCCGTTCCGCTCACTTGATGAGCGCGTTCTTCCTGGCTGTATTCACTGACATTCGTGTTGCTTGCTTGAGGTTGCGCGCTTGTATCCTCCTGAAATTGAGGATTGTTATCTTGAGAGGGATTGAAGCTGGCCGTTTGAGGCGCAAATATCTGTTCCTGGCGCTCAGTCTCGTGTTGCTCAGACTGGCTTGCCTTTACGCCCAGAATCTCGTGCGCGCTTGTGCCGTCTTCGCCCTTAGCTATTTCGAGCACCTTGTTCCAATCCGTGTGCGCGGTTTTTCGCTTGCCCTTCACGCGAAATTCAATCCCGTTTTGGTCAAACGACACGATGAAAGTATTGCCGTCAATATCTACTTCTCTGCTTATCGGCTTGGTGAATTTCATTAGAACACCCCTTAGGTCAAAGTCTTCGAACACCCGGCGCGGTCCACTGCCGTGATGCATAATAGAAAATTCTATGTGCTAAATGCGTGCTTTGTCCACCTGTAGAGGGCCGGAAGCCTCAAAAGGTCTTGGGAGCGCGGGCCGAAAAGCTTAGTCATATCGCAGAAGGCTTGAAGCGCGCAGGTCGAGGATTTCTCTATCTACAGGCATTTTTGCGGCACGCGAGTTGACCTCATTAAGTCCCAAAACGCCTTCTTCTGTAATTACGCCCGCAAAATATTTGAGCGGCGTCGGCTCGAAATATGAATTGCGTATCCATATTTTTTGCGGCGCATCGGGCCATAATTCATCGGCGTTGCGCTTTTCGTCTTCCTCAAAAGAATGTACGACGAATTTAGATGTGTCGCAGACGGCATAGACCGGGATTTCCCGTTGACTTGCCGCAAGCGCGATCATCCGAGTCCCTATTTTGTTGGTCAGTTCCGACTGCTTAACTATGTCGGCTCCAACCAGAACCATTTGCACTCCGCTTGTCTTCATATTGAGATCAGCGGCTGCATCAGCTATCAACGCGACATCTATGCCTTCGCCCGCCAGAGCTTGAGCCATCGCGCGGCCCTCTAATATAGGGCGGCTTTCGGTTGTGATAACGTTGAGTTTTTTGCCTGCATGATGCGCTTTGCGGAGGGCAGCGAGCACGGTCGAGCTATATGAGTGTGTCAGGATAGCCGGATTGCTGTGACTTAAACTGCCAATCAAATCTGCTGCGCGCGATGTAGCAACTTCGGCTGCGAGGAACGCTGTTTCACTGAAACTGCGCGCAGTCCGGGCTGCGAACTCGATCACTTCATCTGCGCTCATTGCGGCGCGCACAGACTCCGCCACAGTGTTCGCCAGATTCATAAGCGATCCCATGTGGGGCTGCGCTGTTGCAATGCGAAAACAGATATGGATTATTTTGCTTCGCGCGCTTTCTACATCAGAGGACTTTTCTTCTGCCTGCGGATCGAACAGGGAAAACACTTCGGCGGCGCGGCGAAGTATTTCAGCAGCGCCTGATTTGTTGTCAGACGCAAGCTGTTCTAGCTCGGCATATACCTGTTTCCAGTTATGCTTTTTTGCTCCGCTCAAAATTATCTGTCCCTTTCGTTGCCTATGGTTTCCACGTTAGGTATAATCGCCAATCACTGATCGAATCAAGCTGAGATTATGATAGTCGTGCTTACCTTCTGCATTATTAACACGCCACACCCGGAGGAAATCAATGCCTAGTGTTTATGTTGATGACGCCAAGGAAATAAAAGAAGACAACCCATTTGAGTCTATGATGCAACGGTTCGACGAAGCTGCGAAGCGGCTCGACCTCGACCCGAACATCTACAAGATACTTCGCTGGCCGAACAGAGAGATCACTCTCTACATTCCAGTGTTGATGGACGACGGCAACTATCAGGTGTTTACAGGCTATCGCGTGCAGCACAATTTCGCGCGCGGCCCTGCCAAAGGCGGCATACGCTATTCGCCCGATGTGACGCTTGATGAAGTACGGGCGCTGGCGGCCTGGATGACCTGGAAATGCGCTGTCGTCAACATCCCGTTCGGCGGGGGCAAGGGCGGAATCGTCTGCGACCCGCGCGAAATGAGTCAGCGAGAACTTGAGCGAATGACACGCCGGTACACGTCTGACCTGATGGATTTCATAGGGCCGGAGCGCGACGTGCCCGCACCTGATATGAATACCAACGAACAGATCATGGCGTGGATGATGGATACTTATTCCATGCACATGCGTCACACTGTCACGGCTGTCGTGACGGGCAAGCCTATAGAAATAGGCGGCTCTCGCGGGCGACGCGAGGCCACAGGGCGCGGATTGCTCTTTGTCTGCAACGAAGCGTGCAAGAAATTCAACCTCAACGTCAGTGATACGCGAGTGGTCATTCAAGGCGCGGGCAACGTGGGCGGCACGGCGGCGCTGTTGATGCACGCGGAAGGCTACAAAGTCATAGGCATCGCAGACATTACAGGAGCGCTCTACAATCGCAAAGGGCTTGATGTGTCGGGCGTGCTCCGTTACCTCAAAGAGAACAAGACCGTCGAAGGGTACACCGAAGCCGAACATGTTTCCGCGGCGGAACTGCTTGAGGTTGAATGCGAGATACTAATGCCAGCGGCGACCGAAAACCAGATCACCAGCCAAAACGCCGACCGCATCAAATGCCGCATCCTCGCGGAAGGCGCTAACGGGCCGACTACTGCTGACGCGGACGAAATAATTTCCGCAAAGAATATCTTTGTCATCCCGGATATTCTTGCAAATGCGGGCGGAGTGACTGTCAGTTACTTCGAGTGGGTGCAGGATCGCATGGGGTTTTTCTGGAACGAGCAAACGGTCAACACGCGACTGCACGATATAATGGTCGAGAGCTTTAACGACGTAGTCCGCGTGGCAGAAAAGTATCAGGTGAACACAAGGCTTGCGGCTTACATGCTTGCGATAGATCGCGTAGCCTACGATACGCGGCTGCGCGGAATTTACGCCTGAGCCGTCTCACGAATTTTTCTTAAATGCGCGTGACGCGAGCGGCCTTGATCGTAGATTTTTTCGGGGAATTGTCGAGCGCTTAATTGGCTTTGAGTATTGGCAATTCACCCCGGCTCGAAATTTACATTTTTATGTTGACCAACAGCCTATTTGCGGGTATAGATATAACTTGTAATAAAAAAGTAATCTGAGTCAGCAACATAGGCTCGCGCTCTTATTAGTTAAGATCAGGTTCGGCAGGAAGAGCCTGAACTGGACGCTCACATAGAATCTTCATCCCCTGTCCCCTTGATTCTTAGGGGAGGCTAAATCACCTCTCGTAGTTTTGGAGGCGATCCCAAATACGAACTGCATTCCGTGGATGAATACTTCAGGAGGCAAAAAATGAAAGCGGCTAGAAAAATAAGCTCGCTTGTCCTGATGCTTTTTATTTTTGCGACGGCAGTCTTCGCGCAAGAGCATCACGACGGCAATCTCGCCGAGCGGCAGAAAGCGCCAACTGTGCTCGGCGGCACAGGATTATTCAACACCTTTTCGACTAGAACCCTGTGCAAAGGCGAATTTAATTTCGCTCTATTCTGGAACAACTATGATCGCGACCCCGGCGATATTGATATCAACCAGGTTCCTTTCAACATCACTCTCGGACTGACCAACAGATGGGAGTTATGGGTAAACTGGGTGACCTGGCAGAATACCACATCGCGCCAGCCGTTTTTGTTGAGCGGCTACCAGTACAACGCAACCCGTTTATTCGGCGAACCGTCAGTTCTGCTCGGACCGGCAATCGGCGGGGGGGATGCGGCGGCGGCGTTTTATCCGGGAAGCGGAGCCATCTTTGGTGGCATCCTTCCGGCGCTTGGCCGTTTTGGCACGCCGATAAACTTCCCGACCAGCGTTGTCTCGCCGGGCGGTCCCGGCGGGCAACAGGTAAGAGGTCTCGGCCCACTGATTCAAACAGACCTGCCGAGCTTCTATCCTGAACTGCCGTTCTTCGGCGAGGTTGACTTCCTTGGCTTCGACAATCTGGGCCGCCCGTTCTTTGGCCCGCGCGAGTCGTCCAACGGTTCAGGCGATGTCACGATAGGCACGAAGGTCAATCTCATTGATGCGAACAAACACTGGTTCAGCATGGCGCTCGCCGGTTATTTGAAGATACCGATTTCGCGCGGCGATCATGCGCGCGCGCGAGGCCGCACGAGCGGAGAGTACGAATACGGGCCAATGCTGATATTCGGCCAGGAGAGCGGCGGGAAGAAGTTCCGTCTCTATGAGAATATTGGATACATTCACACCGGAGACATCGAGAAGGACGACGTGAAAGCGCTCGACCTTCCTAATAAACTCCTTCTGAATGCGGGCATGGGAATTGCCCTGGGCTCGCACGCCGAATTTGTCGCGGAGTTCAATCACACGCACTTCGTAGGCAACGACACGCCTAGCCTGATAGAAAACAACCCGTCGGATTTGAATTTGGGATTGCGCTTCTTCTTCAAGAACGGGGCGATCTCGTTCGGCGGCGCGTATCGAAGATACCTCAACAACGAAGACGACATCACTCTGCCGGTCTTCGAGGCTAGAACCATATTCATCCCGCCGTTTTTCATTGTCAACCCACTGTTCACCACGCAGAATCGGACGTTTGAGTCCGGTGGCGTGAACGGATTCGTCGGCTACTTCTCAATCGGTGGCCGCCGTGCATGTCCGCCGCCGCCCGCTCCGACTTGCGTGCTTGCGGCCAGTGCGGGCACAGTCAATCGTGGCGAGCGTCTGTCTTTGACAACCACACCGACCACGCCTGGCTATGATAATGCGACTGTCACTTATGACTATCGCTGGGAAGTTAAAGACACATCAGGCCGTCCCGTCACCGTAAGCGGCACGGGCGCTGGTGTTGAAATTGCGACGGCATCGCTTGCTTGCGGTCGCTACACTGCGACAACGACCGTCACAGCGTCGGTTCCTGCGGTTGATTGCCCGAGCGATTGCGTGACCACAGGTCAGACGACCTGCACGACGAGCTTTGAAATCACAGAGCCGCCGTGCCCGACCGTCTCCTGCGACATCAGCGCATCGCAGTCAACTGCCAATGTGGGTGATCGTATAACGTTGCGCGCAAATGCAACCGGCGCAGACGGTGCGACCTTCACATGGTCAGCGACGGGCGGAACGCTCTCGTCAACGACCGGCTCTGAAGTCACACTCGAAGCGACTTCACCTGGCTCAATCACTGTCACAGTGAATGTGAGCACGACTCGTACACGTTGCGACCAGCCGTGTTCGGGTGGTAGCTGCTCAACAAGCGTGACTTTCAACGAAGTCGTGCCGCCGACGAAACCGGAGATAGTTGTGCCGTGCGGACCGATCTTCTTCCCGTTCAATTCAGCGAGAATCAACAACGAGCACAAGGCGTGTCTTGATGAAATCGCTCTCAGATTGCAACAAGACCCACGCGCTGCTCTCGTTATTGACGGTCATCGCGATTCGTCAGAGCGCGTAGGCATCTCGCTTACACGAGCCAACAACGCGCGCGACTACCTCGTCAACGAGAAGGCCATTGACTCGGCTCGCATAACGGTTCGCAACTTTGGCGATACCTGCGCGCACGAATCAGGCGACCCGAACCTCAACCGCAGAGTTGAGTTCTGGATTGTGCCTGATGGAGCAAGCGCTGACAGTATCCAGAAGAAGTGCGCCGGTGGTGGAGCAGGTCAGGTCATCACGACTGAAGAAGCTGCGCCGAACGTCGAGCCTCGTCGTCGCCCGACTCGTCGCACGCCGCGTCGTCGGACTCGCAGACCGGGTGAGCCAGTCATCATGATGGTGCAACCGGAAGCTCTGAGCACGACAACCACCAGCAACTAACTAAACCTGAGCTTAATAACTCAGCCCAAAAAGCGGGACGGTCTTCGGATCGTCCCGCTTTTGTTTTTACCTGCTCGATCACAGCGACAGGGGGACTCTTACCCCCATTCATTACCTGCTTGGGTAATTGACTCAATAAATTTTTGATGTATAGTCAGCTTGGCATCGCTGTATGCGGCATATGTCCACACACGGCGATGCAGGAGCTTCCATTGCTTTTTAGCACTCACCGAAAAGGCTACCTGCAGCCGCGCGCTCAGGATGCAAAGCCGCTTGTTATACCACGAGGCGGTTGCCGAAGTGAGAAGGCAGATTCCTGATAGCGGTTTCGCTCGCAAATACCTCGAAGCTTAATTGTAGGGTGACGTGTCTCTAACGGGGACAGCCGGAGGGTGAGTCTGCGTTCGAGACGCTTGTTCTCGCAATGCGACTAAAGCAATGAATCGCTTCTTGCGCCGCAAGAAGCCGGAGCCAATAGCGAGCCATAAGTCACAGGTGAATTGTTGCAGGAGATTAAAATGAGAACTGCTTTAAGAATCCCCGCTCTTGCCTTAATGCTTCTTTTGATTGTAGGAACCACTCTGGCACAGCAGAGCAGTCAGTCCGGTAATATTGCTGAACGACAACGGACTTCGACCGTGCTCGGCGGCACAGGGATGTTTAATACATTTTCTACCCGCACTCTCTACAAAGGTGAGTTCAACTTTGCGATCTTCTGGAACAACTTCGACCGCGATCCGGGTGCAATAGATATCAATCAAGTCCCGTTCAATTTCACAGTCGGCCTTACTAACCGCTGGGAGATGTGGGTTAACTGGGTGACATGGCAGCAGACGACATCGCGCCAACCTTTTCTGTTGAGCGGCTACCAGTACAATGCTGTTCGCGCGTTCGGCGATCCGTTTCAGATACTAGGCCCTGCGTCAGGCGGCAACGGCAGTGCGGCATCATTTCCGGGAACCGGATCATCCGTTGGCGGAATCCTGCCAGTGCTCGGGCGATTCGCCATCCCGGTGGGC
>DATEKX010000267.1:0-4188 GCA_035277165.1 Blastocatellia bacterium
CCTGAGCAGAGCTTTGGCAAATATTTCTCTTTTTGTTGTTCTGTGCCCAAGAGCCAGATCGGGACTCCGCAAAGTATCGTATGCGCGCCCCAGGCGAGCGGCGTTCCCGCGTCAACGCCTGCTGCGCCCATCGCTTCCATAGCGATGCAGGTGGCAAGCGGGCTGGCCTCGCTGCCTCCATACTTTTCGGGGAAGGGGAGTCCGAGCAACCCCATCCCTGCCATGTCTCGCCAGTTGTCCCAACTGAATTCGGCGCGCGCATCAAGCTCTACAGCGCGCGGCGCGAGCCGGTCTTTCGAGAAACGATAGACTGCTTCTTTGAAATCCAGATACTCTTGAGGAATCGAGAAGTCCATAACTCAGATGCGCAAGAGTATCATAAAGAGACAAAAGAGCCAATTATAGAGGGGAAATGCTCACTGCACGGGGGGAAATGCTCACTGCACGGGGGGAAATCCATACTACACGGGGGAAAGTGCTCACTGCAGGGGGGGGAATGCTTATAGCAAGGGGGAAAACGCTTCCGGCAAAGGGGAAAACTCTTCCGGCAAGGGGGAAAGGGCTTACAACAAGGGGGAAAACCAATACTGCACGGGGGAAAGTGCTCACGGCACGGATAAAAAGAGGTTCTGCACGTACAAAAGCCTGCACAGCAGAAGCCTGCACAGCAGGCGACAGCCTATAGCCCCGTGCGTGAGCGCGGGGTCAGCGTTGGCGACCAGTTCAAGCCTGCAAAGCAGGCGACAGAGATTCAATCGCATGACGGCTGACGCCCGCTGCGCGGGCTGAGATTTGTGTAGATACCAGTGCGCGGGCTGAGGTTTGTGTAGATACCAGTGCGCGGGCTGAGATTTGTGTAGATACCCGTGTCTGATGATATGGGCTACGGGCTGACACCCGCTTCGCGGGTTGAACGCCAACATGTCAAAGCGCGCGAAGTTGACGCGCCGCCGAACGCGCTCTAACTAGAATCTGACACTCGCTTCGCGGGTTGAATGCCAACATGTCAAAACGGGCTCTAAGCGGCAGGGTCGCCTCTGTACTCGGCATCTTCGGTGGTCGCGCGGTCGCCTGCGTGGTCTGCGGCTCTGACAGTTAAAGTGTTATCGGTTAAAAAAGAGAGGTAGCCCGTGCGCGCATGCCTGATCGGCACTGCATAAACGCGAAAGTATGCGCCGATCAGTTCAAATGTGAGTTTGTAGCCTTCGCTTGAAGGAACTGTGATGTTTGTGAAATTGAGCACGCCTTCGCCTTGTCTGAGGGCATCGTCAATCTGCGATTTCGTTCGACTGGCGAATTCCCAGATCGTCACCGCAACGTTATATTCGTTTTCGCTGATGCGACGCTCCTGCCTGACCTTGTATTGCTTATAGCCGTGCAATCCGAGCGCGCCTATGAATATTGCCGCAAGAATAACGAGTACGATAGCCATGCGATGTGCCTTTAATTTTGTGCTACGCGCGGAGCCGATTGTGAAGCCGCCTGCTAAAGGGCTTTCTCTTAAACGAGGGTTCCGAAAAGTTATGTTATACATCTGAAAACCAGAAATCAACTGCTGAACTAACAACATTACTGTGATTTCACGCCCGTCACGACGCGTGATAGAATCAAATACGAGTCGAAAATCCTCGCTTGAAAATTACTCGTCAACTGTGGGACTCATAAAGATGCTAATCACCAAAGTCGAACTTGAAAACATCAAGAATTACGAAGCGGGCAGCTTCGAGTTTGAAGCGGGCGTAACTGCTATCAGCGGACCAAACGGCGCGGGCAAAACTACGATCATCGAAGCAATCGCGTGGGCGTTGTTCGATCAACTGCCATATAAAAAGGAAGACTTTTTGCGCCGTGGAGCGAAAAAAGGCGCTGTGCGCGTGACTTTCGCTTCTGCGCTTGACGGGCGCGAATACACTGTCTATCGCGACACATCGACAGGATATTACGTCTACGATCCGATAACCAAGATGAGGCTCGTCGAGCAGAAACAGCAAGTCGGCTCGTATATCAAACAACATCTGGGCGTCGAAGCCGGAGCCGATCTCAAATCTTTATTCACGTCAACCATAGGCGTGCCGCAGGGGACTTTCACCGTTGATTTTGCGGAGCAAGCGTCAAAGCGAAAGATAAGTTTCGACAAAGTTCTCAGAGTTGATGAATACCAACGCTCGGCGGAAGATTTGCGCTCGCTTGTTCGACTTGTTGAAACGCACGGAGGCGAACTGAGAGAAGAGATTGCTCGCGTCGAAGTGGAGGTCGCGCAGCTTGATGGTTTGCTTGCCGAGCGAGCGCGATATGAAGCCCACATCAAGCAAATGAAAGAGGCGCTTGCCGAGGCGGAAACCGAGCGCGACCAGGCTCGAATCGAATTAGAGCGATTCAACGAGTTGCGAAAGAGCATCGAGCAGATGACCGCTGATTCGGCGGCCCTGAATTCGCGCATTGAAGAATCCGAGCGGCGATTGGCTGAAGTGTCTCAAGAGGTGAAACGGTCGCGTGAAGCAAGGGACACTGTCGCGGCGGCGGCGGCGGGTTACGCGGCTTACAACGAAGCCAATGCGAAACTTGCGGAGCTAGAGCCGCAAGCCTTAGAGCGTGACACGCTCAAAAAAGAATTGTCCGAAAAAGAGCGAGAGCATTTCCGTGTAGAGGCTCTGGTTCAAACACAGCGAGACAAGGTTGTGCAGCTTGAGGCAGACGGCAAAGAGGTCGAAAGGCTCGCTCCGTTTGTCAGCGAGCAAGAGCAAATTGAAAAGCGTCGCGCCGATTTGCAAACTCAACTTGGCGAGATTAATGCGCTCAGGCGGCGACAGGAAGCGGCTACGAAAGAGTTGGAAGCTCTGCGCGTTGATTACGCAGATGTGTCGAAGAAAATCGAAGAAGCTGAAAAAATGCGCGAAGCTGCCGAGCGCGTGCCTTCGCTTGAACAAGATCGGCGAGCGTGCGAAGAAGAATTGCGCGAGATGCGCGTCCAGCTTGCGCGCATCGGCGAGCGCAAGAGCGAATTGAAGCGCGTGCGTGAGTCTATCGCAAAGCTCAATGGCGAGATTCAAACGCTCGAAAAAGAGATCGAGTCCGCATCCAACGCAGAGCACCTTGCGACAAGCCTGCCGCAACTCGAATCCGATTACGGCGCGGTCTTTGAAGAAGCAACCTCGTTGAGATTGAGCATCGAGCGTGAAGAAAAGATACTCTCGAAGATGAAAGGCGGTTTATGCCCTCTGCTTTCCGAGCGATGCCTGAACATGAAAGACGGGCAGGGACTCGATCAATTCTTTAAGCTGCAGGTAGGCAACGAACGCGAACGATTGAAGACCACTGAGCGCGCGAAAGAAGAGATACAGATCAAGCTCAACGAAGCGAAAGCCGCGTCCAGAGCAACGGCTGGGCTTTCGAGCCAGCGCGTCTATCACGCACGGCTCGTTCAAGACATCGAGATTGAGCGCAAGAAGTCTGCGCAGTTTGAGAGTGAAATATCCGATACGACAATCAACGAGCAGGCAAGGCGATTGCTTGAACAGCGACTCGGCAAGCTCGAAGAAGACCTGAAAGAAGCGCAGGTTGCGCGCTCGAAATTCGAGAAGCTCGACTTGCTGCGAGAGCGCAAAGAACAATTGAAAGCCGCAGGGAGCGAGAAGCGAAAAGAGCGCGAAGAACTGGAATCGCGCCTGAACTTATTGGCCGGGTTGAATGACGAGCTTGACCGGATTAGTCAACGCCTCGGCGAGCTTGACGACCCGCGCGCACGCTCTCGGATGTTGCGCGACGGGCTGGCGAAAGAAGCGGAAACGCGCAATCTGCTTCAAGAACTTGAAGAACGTGAGCGGCAGATGGCAGCTTTCATTCAAGGCGTGCTGAAAAGGCTGGAAGAATTTGCCTCGCTCGATCAGCAGTTGACGCAGGCGCGCGAGCGTCGCGCCGCTTCTGAAAGAGATCATCGCGCTTACATCGAGGGCCAGCCTATCGCGGCTCTGCTTGAAGAACGAGAAAAAGAGATGGACGCACTCACGCTTGAACTCAAGAGCAGGCGAGAGCAATTAGAAGCGTTAGATCGTGACCTGAAAACGGCGCAGGCGAGCTATGATGAAACAAAGCATACGTCGGTCAAGGCGCTGCTGGAAGAATTGATCAATCAGGTTGCCGCGCTCGGCTCTGAATTGAATGTGTCGGCGGGCCGGTTGGAAGAGATCA
>DATEKX010000268.1:0-4540 GCA_035277165.1 Blastocatellia bacterium
CAAAGACTATGGAAATCAAACAAGTGCTGACTGAAAACGCGCCCGCGCCGGGTGGGCATTACTCGCAGGCTGTCATCTACAACGGGCTGATTTACGTCTCCGGTCAGCTTCCCATTGACCCTGCGACCGGAGAAAAAAATCTAGGCTCGATTGAATCGCAGACTGAGCAGGTGCTCACAAACATCAGCGAGATTTTGAAAGCCGCTAACAGCGACCTGAGCCGAGTTTTGAAGATGACCGTTTACGTTTCCGACATCAACCTGTGGGGAGCCGTCAATCCTGTCTACGCAAGGATAATGGGCGAGGCGAAACCCGCGCGCGCAATCGTTCCGACCAGAGACTTGCACTACGGATTTAAGATAGAGATAGAAGCAATCGCGGCAGTAAACGCTTGAGACGTTCCCCTCTTTATGCAGGTATCAGTTTTTGCGAAACTGCTGGCAGGATTATTTCTTGATGTCGCCTTTCGCGGCCCAGTAGCCACGGCGCGCGCGCGCGATAAGCCCTTGCTTGCGAACCCCGACGCTCAACTTGCGCCAGCGCCCGTCTCTTTTCGTGTTCGTGGAGTAGTAGGTCAGCGTGTACTGGTTGCGAAGCTCCTCAACGATGTTTGTAAATGCTTCTTCAACCTTTTCGCCTCGCGGAGAGTGAACGTAAAGCCCGCCCGTCTTGTCGGCAAATTGCTTCATATCGCTTCGACCGCGTTGCAGAGCCATGGCCTGCGTGCTCGACCCTCTCATCGTGTCGTCGTCAATCAAGTCAACCGTGTAAATCGTCACGCCTGAAGCGAGCGATTTTTTCATCACTGAATCGAGCGATGATTTACTGCTGCTGCTGTCCCATCCATCGGATATCAACAGAGCCGCGCGGCGCTTTTCCTGCCGCCCGGCAAGCGCTTCGAGCGCTTCACCCATGCAGTCGTAGAGCCTTGTCACGTTTTCGGCTTTTGCGTCCCAGACGTAATCGCTGATGTCGCGCACGTTTGAAAAATCCTGAAACTGGCGCACTTGATTGTTGAAGCCGTAAACCGCCACCTGATCATTTTCTCTGATGTGATCGAGGAAAGATGCAGCCGCGCCGCGAACCTGCCCGAATTTATATTCCATGCTGCCGCTCATGTCTATCAGTATCGCTGCGGCAAACGGCGCTTCTTCAGAAGAGAAAGAATTGATCGTCTGCGGCGCTTCGTCTTCAAGCAGTGTGAAATCTTTCGCGTTAAGCCCGTGCGCGTATTGCCCTGATGGGTCTGTGACGGTCACGCTGACGACTACAAGTTCGGCGCGCAGATGCACAGGCTCATCCTGTTCTTGATCTTCCTGTGGCGGGTTGGCGTTCTCGGTTTGCTTGTCGCGCTCTGCGGGGCGCACCTTTTTTTCCTGCGATGAAAAAGCCTGACCGATCAAAGTCAGGCTCATCAAAATTGCGACGCAGGCGGCGAGCGTCCTGCTGAAAGTAACGTGTTGGCGATTTGCTCGATGCGTAGACATCAATCTGCTTTGATCGCGTGGCGTATGAACTGAGCGAGGCTGATTACTTCGTTCGAGTTTGCTATGACGGTTGCCGAAACCACGAACCGAGTCTGCACCTTCATGCTCTTTTGAATATTGGCGGCTGCTGTGCTCATCTGCTCGATGGCTTCCGGCAGGGAGCGCTGTCCTGTTTTGTTCTTGTCATCAACTTCATCGCCGCCTGACTGGTTCAGTATGCGCTTTGCGAGCTTCTCTATCGCGCCGACTTTCTTCAACTCGTCAGCCGTGAGCCGCCCGTGATCTTTATAGCTCTTGGCAATTTCAGCCGACAGGTCGTTGAGCTTGTCGGCGTCTTCGATGGTTTTGCGGTGCTCGCTGTCGGCCCGCTCGATGTCCATCCTGATTCGCATTTCTTCGGGGAAGTTGACGTTCTGGTCTGAATCCTTCGCCGGGTCTTCGCCGGGTCTTACAGTATCAACTCTTCTGGGATTGACGCCGCGTACTTGCGCAGCCGCCCCGATTGCGAAGAGAAGGATGAAAAATGCTGATAACAGAAACTTCTTGATCATAACAACTCTCTACGCGATTAACTGGTTACTAAAATTTTTAGCACAATGTTCAATGCTAATTCAAACGAAGGCAAGGCGTACCAAATTAATGATCGAACGAGGCGGGAGAGCTTGCGCAATAAATCGCCGCCTGATCAAGGAGCTGTATGATTTTTCGGGAAGCAGATGTTAATTCTTAAAGACTCGGACCAGATACTTTTCAGTCAAGTACATGACTACGAACGGGAGCGAAAGGACTGCGGCAACGGCGAGCGCCTGCGCGCGGTCATCGCTTGCGATCACAGGCAGCAGCGTCACGTGCAGCGACATCGCTATCAATGCCAGCATTGATAACACGATTCCTGCGAAACGGTTTGCCGCCTGCCAGGTCGCGTCGTTGACCATCGACCGGGGCGAGCCGTAGCCTAAAATCCAATTGCGTTTCAGTCGCGGAGAAAACCAGAACATCGTTGCGCCGCACAATATCAACAGCAGGTCACTTGCCATCAGAAGATAACTGTAGACTAACATAATTCAACCTTACATTTTTTATTCTCTTTCAATCCTGGGGGAGAAGGGGCCTATGCCTTCTGACCGGTCTATTTAAGCTGACAGCCGCTATGCGCGTCAAGATAAACCCTGTTGTGAATTTCTTCTTTTCGCCGAAACCCTGTTTCGATTGCGAACATCAGCTTCCCTCGTTAAAGTTTATGGCAATAACAATTCACGGAGATAAGCGCAATGAAAATTGGAATATCGCTTCCGCAAATTGGCCCGCAAGCGTCGCCCGAAAACTTAGTCACCGTCGCCCGCCGAGCCGAAGAACTTGGCTACGACTCTGTCTGGGTGCTCGAACGATTGCTATGGCCGGTCAATCCGCAAGAGCCTTATCCGGCATCACCCGATGGGCGTTTGCCC
This sequence comes from Blastocatellia bacterium, assembly GCA_035277165.1. Lineage (GTDB taxonomy): Bacteria > Acidobacteriota > Blastocatellia > UBA7656 > UBA7656 > DATEKX01. The sequence goes on from DATEKX010000268.1 coordinate 2,936, forward strand.
GAAACCTATCAGATAGTTTTCGACCCGCTTGAAACGCTTGCTTTCGTCGCCGCTCACACAACACGCGTGCAGCTTGGCACAAGCGTCATCGTCCTTCCTTACCACACGCCCATACATCTTGCGCGCCGCATAGCCACAATTGATGCGCTTTCGGGCGGGCGAGTAGCCCTCGGTGTAGGCGCGGGCTGGTCGCGTGATGAGTTTGAAGCCGCCGGGACGCCGTTCGAGCGACGAGGCGCGCGCTCGGATGAATTCCTCGAAGCGATGATTGCGCTCTGGACTAAAGACCCTGTTGGATTCGACGGCAAGTTCTATCACATACCCGAATCGAAGATCGGCCCCAAGCCAGTGCAGAAGCCGCATCCGCCCATCTACGTCGCGGGGTTCGGGCAGTACACGTTTGATCGCGCTGCGAAGTTCGGCGATGGCTGGAACCCGTCAGGCATACTGAACTTTGAGTGGCTCGAATCCATGATCAAACAGTTTCACGAAACTGCGCGTAACGCCGGTCGCAATCAGTTGGAAGTGGTGCTGCGCGCATTCGATGTGGTCTTCGATCAATCAATGGGCGGCGAGCGCAAACCGATGATGGGCACGCTCGCCGAGTTGAAAGAAGATATAGCGCGACTGAGCGATATAGGCGTGACGCACCTGATTCACTCGCCGCCCGAAATCGGATTCACGATGTCACCCGGCATTGATGAAGGTCTGTCGCTGATGGAGCGACTGATAGAGATTTCGAGATGAAACGATGAATGATGAACAATGAATTCATTGTTCATCATTCATCGTTCATAGTTTCCAATTATGGCGCTCGATATTGACGACAACACACGGGATTTTATTCGTGAGCACAGAGTCGCGCGCCTTGCGACTGCTGATGGCGACGGTCGCCCCGCGGTCATCCCTGTCTGCTACGTCTTCGACGGCGGCTGTTTCTATTCGCCGATAGACGAGAAACCGAAGACAGTTTCACCGCGCGGACTGAAGCGCGTCAGAAACATAGAAGCAAATCCGCACGTCTCGCTCGTCATTGACGATTACTCGGATGATTGGAGTAAGCTTGTCTATACAATAGTCAGCGGGCTTGCAGAGGTCATATTGCCCGGTGAAGAGCACGCGCGAGCCGTTGCGCTTTTGCGCGACAAGTATCCGCAGTACCTTCGGATGGCTATTGACGAGCGAATGATGATTAAGATCACACCAACACGAATCAAGCGATGGGACGCTCGCTGATCATAGGAGACGAACAAATGGCAAGACGGATTCGATTCGGCCTGCAGACGCCACAGCAGCACGTCACGTTCGAGGGGCTGAGAGAAACATGGAAGCTGATTGATTCTTTGGGCTACGACACCGCATGGGTGTTCGATCATTTCTTCCCAATCTTGACTGATGATGTGTCGGGGCCTTGTTACGAAGGATGGACATTGCTTACGGCGCTTGCCGCAGAGACTTCGCTTACGCAAGTGGGCATACTCGTTACAGGCAACACCTATCGCAATCCGGCTTTGCTTGCAAAGATGGGCGCGACGCTCGATCACACGAGCGAAGGTCGTTTGATAATGGGCATAGGCGCAGGCTGGTTCGAGCTTGAGCACGCGG
>DATEKX010000269.1:0-17814 GCA_035277165.1 Blastocatellia bacterium
GAAGCCAAACTCAAGGATGGGGCGAAAGTGGCTGACGTAGGCTGTGGGCTGGGCGCTTCGACTATCTTGATGGCGCAAGCCTATCCCAATTCCGCTTTCACTGGATTCGATTATCACGACGGCTCAATTGAAATGGCTAAAGAGAGAGCCAAAGAGGCAGGCGTATCAGACCGAGTGAATTTTGAAATCGCCAAAGCCAAGGATTATCCGGGAACAGGATATGATCTAGTGACATTTTTCGATTGCCTGCACGACATGGGCGACCCCGTAGGCGCATCAGCGCACGTGCTTGAATCGCTCGCTGCTGATGGCGCGTGGATGATCGTCGAGCCTTTTGCCGAAGACACGGTCGAAGGCAATATGAATATCGTCGGGCGAGCTTTCTACGGCGCTTCGACGCTGCTATGCACTCCTGCCTCGTTGTCGCAGGAAGTAGGGCTCGCTTTGGGAGCGCAGGCAGGCGAATCAAAGATACGCGAAGTAGTGACTAAGGGAGGCTTCACACGCTTCCGTCGAGCCACTCAAACGCCGTTCAATCTGGTGTACGAAGCGAAACCTTGATCTAAAGCAGTAGCCACGAATTGCACGAATACATTCGTGCAATTCGTGGCCCCAGGGAGGCGCGTATCTTTTGCCCGATTTGAATCAAAATTCGACTCCTACGGACGCAGACAAGCCAAGCCAGCGGCGCATGACGGTCATCGTGCTTTCGATAGTGGTGCTGCTGTTGATGCTGTCGCTGATCGCGCAGAGCGGATTCAACCTCAGACCATTCGTCACGCCTGACACGGCTGCTGAAACACTGCTGTTGTACGCGCTTTCGACTCTGAATTTTTTGGCATTCGTCACAGTCCTTTTCGTCTTGCTCAGAAACGTAATCAAACTCGTGCGCGAGCGGCGAGGGGCGCGACCAGGCTCGAAATTCAAATCGCGGCTGGTCAGTTACGCCATAGGGCTGTCGCTTCTGCCTGCGCTGCTGCTCTTCTTTTTTGCATTCGGATTGTTGAATCGCAGCATAGACAGGTGGTTCGGCGAGCCTGCGCGCCAGATCGTAGACGACGCGAAGGCCATCGAAGAGAGCTACTTCAAAAAAGAAGAAGCCGAACTCGCAAGCATAGCCCGAGCCATCGCGCGCAGCCTCTCCATCTCTTCGCGCAGCGATTACCATAGCGCCGCTTTCGAGCAACAGCTCCGGCAGGAGATGGACGAATACAACCTCGCGCTTGCGCGAGTCTATGCAAACGGTCAGCGCATCACGGCTCAAAGCGATCAGAAACAAGTCGAACCTGAGATCGCAGAAACGCTTGCCGCCGCCGAAGCATATTCGCTCACAGCCGGTGACCCGTTCACGGGCCGCGACGAAGGAGAAAGCCCGCTCGCAATCTACGTCATCGCGGGTATCAGAGTTAGTGATTCCGCGCGCGACCCTCGGTTGCTCATACTCGCGCGCGAGTTTCCTCCCGAACTCACGGCGCGCGCGGCGAACATCACCGAACAGCACGAAAACTTTCACAGCCTGCTTGGCAAGATCAAGCGCATCAAAGCCATTTATATTTTGCTTCTCGGCGCAGTCACGTTGCTTTTGATCTTCTCGGCAAGCTGGCTTGCGCTCTACGTCGCGCGCGGTATAACGGTGCCGATTCAAGCTCTGGCCGAAGCGACTGACCGCGTGGCGCACGGCGATTTTGCCAGCCCCGTCGAAGTAGCAGCCGAAGACGAGTTGGCAGTGCTCGTGACATCATTCAATCAGATGGCCGCGCAGTTGGCCGAAAACCGCGAGCGGCTCGAACGCGCAGCCGAAGACCTCAGCCGCACAAACCTCGCTTTGGACGACCGCCGCCGCTACATCGAAACAGTGCTCGAATCTCTTTCGACCGGCGTCATATCGACTGATGCCGATATGGGCGTAGCAACGATCAACGTCGCGGCGCTGTTCATGCTAGGGCTTGGGGGAAAGCCCGAAATAGGAACGCCCGTCAATCAATTGATCGATGCGCAACGTGGCGGAGAGTTTGCCGCGCTCTGCCGTCGCGCTCGGCGCAGCGATCAAGCGCACGCAGAGGTTGAATTCATACGAGTGGATGGAAGCATTCTGCACACAGCGACGACCGCGATAGCGCTTCGCAGTTCTGAAGGCCAGATCGAAGGATGGGTGATAGTCATAGAAGACCTGACCGATTTGATTCAAGCCGAACGCGCTGCCGCGTGGAGCGAAGTTGCGCGTCGTATGGCGCACGAAATCAAAAACCCCCTCACTCCAATTCAGCTTTCAGCCGAGCGCATCAAGCGCAATTACGAGCGCCGCGCCGCTTTTCAGTCTGAATCGCGATTCGGCGAGGCCATACACGAAGGGACTGCGACAATAGTGCGCGAGGTCGCGGCGCTTCAGCGAATGGTCGAAGAGTTCTCCAGGTTTGCGCGCTTGCCTGAATTGCGACCGACCGAAAGTTCGCTAAACGATGTCCTGCGCGACGCTCTGAGTCTGTATGCAGAAAGGTTCGACGACATACACATAGATTGCCGTCTCGATGACCGGCTGCCTGCGCTCAGGATTGACACGGAGCAGATTAAGCGCGTGATGGTTAACCTGATTGATAACGCCATCGAAGCGCTCAACTCCGACTCAAAGAGCAACGGCAACGGCTCGACGCCTTCACCAAATGGTTTAACAGAGAAATTGATTGTAATTGAAACGAGGGCGATCAAAGCGAGCGATGCGGTGCAATTGATTGTCGCAGACACAGGGCACGGCATCCACCCCCGCGACCGCGATAAATTATTCCTGCCGAAATTTTCTACGCGAGACAGAGGCACAGGGCTTGGGCTTGCGATAGTGAGCCACATCATAGCCGACCACAAGGGGCGCATCTGGGTCGAGGACAATCATCCGCGAGGCGCGCGCTTTATCATCGAACTGCCCGCCGGTCGCGGTGAGTGATATAATCATTTTCACTAGTTGATTATTTAGCTAGGAGAAAGTCATGTCCGTCATTAAAATCTTAACTACCGCTGATGAATTACTTCACTTGCCTGATGATGGTTATCGCTATGAGCTTATGAAAGGAGAGGTGATTCGCATGGCGCCTTCGGGAAGCGAACATGGAGCAACAGCGGTCAATATAACATTGCCGTTTGCTCAGCATGTGAAAGCGAACGCATTAGGAATTGTCTTCGGGGCGGAAACAGGATTCAAGATCGCGTCCGACCCTGACACAGTTCGCGCGCCGGATATGGCATTCATACATCGTGACAGAATACCGGAAAGCGGAATACCGAAAGGCTATTGGCCCGGCACGCCTGATCTTGCGGTTGAGGTTATTTCACCGGGCGATACTTACACTGAAGTGGAAGACAAAGTTAACCAATGGCTGGATGCGGGCACGCGCATGGTTATCGTAGCAAACCCGCGCAACAAAACATTAAAAGTCCATCGCTCGCGCACGGATGTCATTGTGTTAACGGAATCTGATGAATTGGATTGTGGTGATATCGTTCCCGGATTCACCTGCAAAGTGTCCGGGCTCTTTGTTTGATTTTCTCGCTTGTATTTTTTTTCACTTCCCTGATTTTCAAAGCTCGCCGTTCAGCACTATATTGTCAATCAATCGCGTCTTGCCTATGAAGACCGCCATCGAAATCAGTATGGGAACATCCTGCGGTATCGTTTCAACATAGCTCAACTGATTTGTGTCAGTGATCGCGATGTAATCAATTCGCGCGAGCGGTTCGGCTTCGATGATCGCACGCATAGTTGAAATGATTCGCGCGCTATCGCGTTCGCCGCCGTTCGATAAAGTGCGAGCGCGTTCAAGCGCGCGGCGCAAAACGATTGCGGCGCGGCGCTCGTCTGTCGAAAGGTACAGGTTGCGCGATGAGAGCGCCAAGCCGTCTTCTTCGCGCACGGTCGGGCCGACCACTATCTCTACATCCATCGCAAGCTCGCGCGCCATTCGCTTTATTATTATTACCTGCTGCGCGTCCTTGCGGCCAAAGAACGCGAAGTGAGGGTGAACGATGTTCAACAGTTTGTTTACTACAGTTGTGACGCCGCGAAAATGGCCCGGTCGGCTTGCGCCTTCAAGCTTTTCGCTCAAGCCTTCCACAGCGACATAAGTCGAAAAGCCTTCCGTGTACATATCGTCCGGCGCAGGCGCGAAGATGAAATCTACGCCGCGCGTGAAAGCAAGTTCCGCATCGCGCGCGAGGTCGCGCGGATACCTGTCGAAATCTTCATTAGGGCCAAATTGCGCGGGGTTGACGAAAACAGACGCGACTACCGTGTCGCACATTTCACGAGCGCGGCCCATCAGTGACAGATGTCCTTCGTGTAATGCGCCCATCGTCGGCACGAGTCCAATACGACGACCTTCGCCGCGCAACTCGCGCGTGATAGACATCATTCGAGGTATGCGATTGATGATTTCCAAGCGATGACTGTCATCATCCGGGCAGGGACAAGCCCTGCCCCTACAAATTAATTTATCGGGCCGAGCGGAGGCATTGACTGCGATTGCTCGTCTTCAATTTCCACCACTACGCCTTCGGGCAGGTGATAGCTCTCAGGGTCGGCAGGAAATCGGCGCGCATTAACGTCGTCAGCGAATCGCTTGAGCGCATCAGCTACTACAGACTTTACGTCTGCGTATTGGCGGACGAATTTTGCCGTGTGCCCGAACGTCAAACCGACCAGATCGCTGAAAACAAGTATCTGCCCGTCGCAATCCGCGCCCGCGCCTATGCCAATGGTCGGCACTCCCACGCGGTCTGTGATTATGCGAGAAATCTCCGAAGGAACCCCTTCGATCACAATTGCGAATGCCCCCGCGCGTTCAAGCGCCAGCGCGTCTTCGAGCAATTCTCGCGCAGCTTCCATCGTCTTGCCCTGCACGCGGTAGCCGCCCATTCTTAGCAACGATTGAGGCGTCAGCCCGATGTGGCCCATCACGGGCACTTCGGCTTCGACGATTGATTTGACTATGTCAGCGCGTCGCGCGCCGCCTTCTATCTTCACGGCTTCGGCTCCGCCGTCTTTCACAAACCGAATCGCCGACTCGACTGCTCGCGACAGGCTGTCCTGATAAGAACCGAACGGCATATCGCCTACGATCAGCGCGCGACGAACTGCGCGGCGAACCGCACGAGTCGCGGCTATCATTTCGTCGAGCGTCACGGGAAGCGTCGAGTCATAACCGAGAGCAGTCTGCGCCAAACTGTCACCCACAAGAATGAAATCGAATCCGGCTTCGTCTACCAGCCGCGCGCTCGGATAATCGTAAGCTGTCAAAGCAACGATGGGGTCGCCGCCTTTGCGCGCGCGGATGTGCGGCGCTGTAATCTTTTTGGGGCTCGTTTCGGTGATGTGGCTCATCGAAGAATCTCCTTCCCAATTGTGGGCTGACCATTCCTGGTTGATTATATCGAGATCGAGAAGGTTTGCAAAATCAGCGCGCAGCGGCACACGGCTGTAACAAAGTAAAAGTAGGGGCAGGGCTTGTCCCTGCCCGAATCGCCGACAGGCGATGATCGGTCATGGTCTTACGACCATCCGGGCAGGGACAAGCCCTGCCCCTACCATGCCTGTCAACCGACTTTGTTACTGCCGTGTTGACTGCGCTCGATTTCGAACATGTTTTAGTAGCGCCTGGGCCAGATGACGATGGCGCAACTGGTTTTCAAGAACTCCAGAAATTTTTGGCGTGTTATTGTCATAATGAACCCTCGCTTTACACAATCAAAAACGAACGACCAGCCCCGACGACAGACGCACTCTCTTCGGCTTATTCTTTCCGGCGTTGATGTGATCCAGTTGAATTGCGCGAAACGCAAAGCGGTCGCTAATTCTGACATCCACACCGCCGCCTGCCCCAAGCGTTATCTCCGGGGCGTAGTTGAAAACAGGTTTGCCCTCATACATCGAAGGCGTGTTTTCCGTCCAGCCTCCGATTGTCAGGCGAAGAAATGGACTGACCGGGCTTTGCTTTTTGATATAAAGCTGAGCGCCCAGAAGCAGAATGTTGAATCCTCTTTTATTTTCAATCTCATCATTAGGCAAATTGATGCGGGCGGCTCTGTAGTGGTGACTGAATTCTCCGAAGAATCCATGATAAGGGCTTCGATTGATGGTAACGGAAGTCATCCAACCGGGCGCGTCACCATTGCCTCCCGTAGCATAAGAGAAACCATTAAAGAGTTCGACATACGGCCCATCCTTCTTCTGAGATTGCGCGATTGCAGTCATCGAAAGCAAAAGCGTCAATGAGGCTATCCGTAGTACTTTCAACATCGCTTCACCTTCTTTCACGAAAAGAATTCCAAATTGATGAGAGCCGTATTATTTTTTCGGTTTCTGTGGCGGAGGATTTCTGACTGCGCGAACTTGCTTTATAAAACTGCTGGAAATCTTTCCGGCCACTGTGCCGAAAAGCGATGTGACGTGGCCGCTTGCGACTACAAGCCGAGTCTTTCGATCAATGACCGTGTATGGAAACTCCACCGTGAATGGCGCGCGATCAATATCTATTATCAGATCAGCTCCGGCTTCATCCTTAGTGATAGCCATTCCCAGTTCTTGAAAATCCTTTCGCTCGTGCAGGGCGTTTTCAAGCGACTTGCGTTTCAGATAAGCCGTGTTTGAATGAACATAGACTATTCTCGCAGCAGCAAGAATCGCCGTCGCGTCTTTGTTCGAGCGCGCAATGTCAAGCGCGGATGGGGTGCTTGAATCACTCTGCAAAGTTTCAAGCGTCGCGCCCTTTGCCGGAGGCGCGACGAACATGGCGATGATAGTGATCGTCAACCAGATCAACAGAAAAATTGCTGCAATCGCATATATCTGAAATAAGCCTTTGTAACTAATATCTTTTTTGATCTGCTTTTGCATACATCTTCCCCGTTAGCCGTCAACCAACAAACTTTTACAATCAAAGTGTATGCCGAGACCTGTGCGTGTGGTTTCAACTTTGTGACACTTTCTGAACTGTCACACGTTTAGAGCGAAGTGATTGAGTTAAGAAGTGGATTTTGTGAGGAACTCTTTGAAGTTGCGCAACTCGGCAATCGAAGCATCAGAGATGATGCGAAAGACGCGTGCGCGGCATCCTTTTGGAAGATGAGCGGCGGTGAGCGCATCGGTTATCACGAGCGCGCTTGAGGCAAGTCCTTTCTGCCATTCACTCGTGCGCGCGTCGCGAAAGCTCAAAGCGTCCGGGTCAATCGCGGCGGCGACCAGAATCGTGTGCGCCCACTTGAGAAACTCCGGCCAGCGCGAAACAACTGTAACAAGCGCATCGGGCGAAGGCCGTTCTTCTGCTAAAAGCGACGCGGGCACAGAGCGCAGCCGCAGCACTGTTAAGGAAGCGTTAGCCGGAAGCATTGCGCGCACTTTTTCTGCGTAAGCGAACATAGTGACGGGCGCTGCGCCTGCAAACATATCGGGGCTTGCGCAATCCGTGAAGCTCGCGCCTGAAACGCGAAACCCTGTCTTTTCTTTTATCTCCTGAATGAGAATGCTGCGAAGCTCTGCGTCAGGCTCTATCACAAGAAAGTGATCAGACGGCTGCGTTTCAAGCCATCGCTTAACGCGCGATTGAATCTCGCCGAGCGAGTAACCTTTTTCACGCGCTATCTGAAACAGAGCAGTGATGAGTTGGTCGAGTACAAGCTCTTCGCCGCTTACAGCCACTTGAGCTTGCTCGCGCACATAAATGCCGCTGCCTTTGCGAAACTCGACCCATCCGCGTTCAGCTAAGTCGCGGTAAGCTGCGCTGACAGTGTTCGAGTGAATGTGAAATCGGTGAGCAAGCTCGCGCGTGCTCGGCAATTTCTGGCTCGGCTTCAGGTCGCCGCTGACTATTCCGAGCATGATTTGCGTTGCGAGTTGCTCGCGTAGCGGGACTTCGCTGTTTTTCGATAGCCAGATTCGCATGAAGGCAAAAGAGTATTCTCGATCAACCGGCAACGCAAGGCGCATGCCTCTTGTTGAGAAGAGAGGCGCTCAACTTCTGGTTCGCGGTCTTCTTTTGTAATGCTCGACCAGCATGTTGAGCTTCAGCATTTTATCGTCAATCAATTTCTTGATCTTGGTTTTTTCGTCATCGTTGGGACAGTTTTTAAGAGCTTCTTTCAGCGATTCCACATCCTTAAGCAGTTGCGCTTCTTCCGGCACGAAGCCAGAGCTTTTAAGCGCCGAGTACGCAATTCGCAAGTCTTCCGGCGTAGCGAAATACGCATTCAGGTCTATAGGCTTTCCTTTGCCGGGGAGGTTATCGAACTCCCCGTTGTCCATCGCCTTCTTTATCTGGTCATCTATAAATTTATCAATAGACATAGCGCTATTTTACTGGAACTTCCGTCACACGTGAAGCGAGTCGTCGAACGGCAAGTTGTCACTTTTGGACGTTTCAGCTCCATAAGAGCGACCTATTGATTCATAGGTCGCTCTTACGGAGCTTCATCATGGCCTTTTGTTGAGCGATTATCTCTCCCAAAAGAATTTCGCTCTCGGTTTAGCCGACGGATAAACTTCGTTCATGTTGTTGGTTTCGTAAAGCACGCCGTTGATCATCACGTAGCTGATGCTCGATGTGTTCTGAATGTTTTCAAGCGGGTTCTTGTCCATTATCATCAAGTCCGCGAGCTTTCCGACTTCGAGCGAGCCGATGTCTTTATCAAATCCCAAATACTGCGCGCCGTAAAGCGTGCCGCACCTGATCGCTTCAAGCGGCGTGAGCCCTCCTTGTTGTAACATCCACAACTCCCAATGCGCGCCCTGCCCTTGAAGCTGACCGTGTGCGCCGAGCTGAACCTTGCCGCCAGCGCGCAATACGTCTTTTACAGACTTGCCCAGCTCGAAATGATAGAAGTCATTTTCGGGAACCATCAAGCGACGCCGCGCGCGTTCGTCAATCACGCCATGCGGTGTAAAGCGCATCAATCGCTCGTTCTCCCACACGTTCGTGTGCTGATACCAGTAGTTCTCGCCCCAGATGCCGCCATAGCCTACGATCAAAGTCGGCGTGTATCCGGTCTGGCTTTTTGAAAACAGAGTCACAGCGTCTTTGTAAAGCGGAGCAACCGGAATCGCATGTTCTACGCCCGTGTGCCCGTCAACGATGTGCGTCATGTTGAAGAAGTAAGTCGAACCGCCTTCGGGCACGACCATCATCTGAAGATCACGCGCGGCCTTGATGATCTGCTGTCGCTGGTTGCGGCGCGGCTGGTTGTAGCTTTTCACGCTGATCGCGCCTACGGCTTTCAATCGCTCGATGTTAGCCTTCGCATCTTCGTAGCTGTTGATCACAGCCTTCTCAGGATTGTCCGCGCCGTAAAGCACAAAGCCGGTCGAGTAGATGCGCGGGCCGACCATCATCCCTGCTTTCACCATCTCAGACTGCGCAAATACTAGTTGCGTCGAGGCCGAAGGGTCATGCGTTGTCGTTACTCCGAAAGCGAGATTCGCATAATAAGGCCACTGCCGCTCAGGAATAATGTCGAGCGTGTTATAGCCCATGTGCGAGTGTACGTCCACAAGACCCGGCATGACGGTTTTGCCAGCCATATCAATTCGCCGCACACCCGCCGGAATATTAATGCTTGCGCCGATGGCTTTGATGCGATTGTCTTCGATTAGAATCTGGCCGCGCTCGATTACCTCGTCGCCTTTCATCGTGATGATGCGCGCGTTCGTCAGCGCGACTAATCCGCGAGGCTTCGCGGTTTCAAACTCAAAGCCTATCTTCGTCGTCCTGGCTTCGGGCGCTTTCTCGTCCTTTGCCAGTTGCTTTTGAATGTTATCAAGCGTCTGCTCGTAGAAGTTTTCTCCGAGAGTCCATTGCGCAGATTTGCTGTCGTTCGACCATGCCAGCCAGTCGCCCGACCCCGAAGCGATTGTTTTTACAGGAACCAGTGTTTCAGTCGCCGTGAGCTTCAGCAATTTGCCCGTCTGCGGGAACGGCGCGATATAGAGTTTGTGCAGTTCTTTGAAAGCGACCCACTTGTTGTCAGGCGACGGAACGATTTCCGCTGCGTATTTCGATTCGATGTGCTGGCGATAATCGTCGCCCGATAGCTTGACGCTGCTCAGGTAAGTGTTCAGTCCTCCCTGCGCGGGCTTCGATTCCATGAAGAATATGCGCTCGCCTTTCGGGTCGAACGTGAGTATTGGCATTCGCGCGTTCGACCCGCGATTGAACACGTCGAGCACATAACGGTGAGTGTTGCCATCCCAGTAATGAATCTCGAAATTCGATTCGTTCGCAAGGTCTTCTTCATGATAGACGCTGCCGCGCCCTTTCAGATAAGCGATCTTCGTTGCGTCGGGCGAAAAAACAGGACTTGCATACTGGTCGCCGACTGAGGTGATCTTGCGCGCGTTCGAGCCATTACTATTGGCTACCCACACAGCGCCTTTTTCAGTGTCAGACCATGTGACGTAAGTGATTCGCGAACCGTCCGCGCTGAAGTTCGGAGAGTATTCCAGATAATTCGTGTTCAACAAACGACGGGGCGCAGCGTCGCCTTCTTTCACATATAGCTTGCCGAGCGCGCTGTAAATTATCCGGTTGCCTGCGCGCTTGGCCCAGCGGAGAAGTTTCGCGTTATCGCGATCAGGCGCAACCTGATGCTCGAATCGCAAGGCTGTAGTGACTTTCTGCGCGACATGAGCGGTGAAGGGAATCGGCGTAGCTTGTTTCGTGTCAGTGGCTACGCGAACCAGTTTTCCTTTCGCGGTGATGACTATGCTTTTGCCGTCAGGCATCCACGCGTATCCGGGATAAGTTCCGTAAACCGACCACGTTTCTTGCTGGTCGTGTGAGAGTCCATCGTAGACAGGCCATTCGCGCCCGCTTTCGATCTCGCGCAGGAAGAGAACCGTCTTCAATCCGTCGCGACGGATGAATGCGAGATACTTGCCATCGGGCGAGACTGAGGGTCTGATTGCGCCGCCTGATCCCTGCACGAAGACCGAGCGACGCGCGTTCGTCGTGTCGTATCGCTCGATCCAGTAAATCGAGCCATAGACGTTCTTGTTGTAATCGAACGCCGTGCTCTGAACGAAATAAACGAAGCGCCCGCGCGGATCAATCGCAGGCTCTCCGGCGTTTGCAGTCCAGTTGGGTTTTTCAGTCAACTGCAAACCAGTGCCGCCGCCGTTCACGTGATACATCCAGATTTCACCCGCGCCGAGCGAGCGTTGATCAACAAAGTGCTTGCGAACCAGAATGTATTGCCCGTCAGGCGTCCACGCGGGCGAGTTCACGAGGCGATAAGTTTCTTTCGTGACCTGGCGGCGATTCTTGCCATCAGCATCCATCACCCAGATGTTATCGCCGCCGTCGCGGTCTGATGTGAAAGCAATAAGCTTTCCGTCGGGACTGAATCGCGGCTGCGCTTCCCACGACACGCCACCGGAAAGCAACTCGGCTTTGCCTCCGCTGATCGGCATTTTGTATATATCGCCGAGAAGATCAAAGACGATCATTTTGCCATCAGGCGAAACATCGCAACTCATCCATGTGCCTTCATCAGTATCAAATTCGACGAGCGTGCAAGGGCCATGCTCTGCTTCGACATCCCACGGCTCGCTCTTTTTCTGATCTTGTTGAGGACGGGCTTGTGCGATCAATGCGAATGAAAGAATCAGAATGCAGACGAATATTTTTCGTAACACAGTTTTACCTCGCAGATATTTTCGGGCACATTTTACGGCAATCGAATAATCAACCTGAGAACAGTTGTCTTTGCAGCAAAGATTAGTATAGCGAAACCGACTGCGCGCAGACCAGTTCAGCTTGGTAGAGGTTGAAGCTATCAGGCTGATTGCGTAAAGTCTCAGGCTGTGATCTCAATCCTGCTTGTTGTGGCATATCTCGCAGCGATTATCGCTGCGAATCTAATCATCACTCGTTTTGGCCCACAGGCGACCGTCATCACAGCTTTTCTTTTCATCGGGCTGGACATCACAGCGCGCGACAGGCTTCACGAATCATGGCAAGGGCGAGGTCTATGGTTCAGGATGGCGGCGCTGATTGCGGCAGGTTCATTGTTATCATGGCTTGTGAACCGCGACGCCGGGCCTATTGCAATAGCATCGTTCGTGGCCTTTGCTGCAAGCGGCGCAGCAGACACGTTGACATATCATGCCTTGCGCCATCGGGCGTGGGCATTGAAAGTGAACGGCTCGAACATCGTGAGCGCCGCCGTAGACAGTCTTGTTTTTCCGACGCTCGCCTTCGGAGGATTTTTGCCGCTCGTAGTGCTCGGCCAGTTCATAGCGAAAGTAGCGGGCGGCGCGGTGTGGGCCGCGATTCTTCGATTCGGGCGAAGGCAGGAAGACTGAAAATGCAAAAGCAATTGATGCTTGCCGTGAAACAGAAAGGCCGCCGGATTAATCCGGCGGCCTTTCTGTTTCGGTTGAAGCGTTGATTAATCACCGAATCCGGCAGGTGTAACTTCCTGCTTCGGCTTGTTTATTTTGAGTTGAACGATCTGCGTGTCAGGCGTCGGCTCTTCCTTCAGTATGTGCTGACGATAGAGTTTTGCCATGCGCTCGTTCTCAAGAGCTGCGGCTCGCGCGCGCTGTTTTTCTTCGCGCGAATTCTTGGCTATGCCCAGTTCATCAAGGTCGTGTTGGACTTCGCTGGTAACGAGTTCATCTTTCAAGATGAGCGAGTGCGCAGTGGTGCTAAGCTCAACCGATTTTCCACCGGCGAAGATTTCATGACGCCCGTGCTCTTCATACCACTTCGTCAGCGTAGCCGTCATGTGCATCTTCTCGATAATGTTTCTCCATCCCACGCCTGTGTTATAGGCGCAGAATGAAATCTCGCCTTCCTGCGTCGCGTAAGGAATGATGCATTGTTCCGTGCGGCGGAAATCATAGTTGAACAAATCCTGGAACCACATGCCTGCGATGAACAGGAAGTTCCAGCGGTCAGAGCGGCGCTTTTGAATATCTTCGGCAGTTCGCGCGCCGTCCACCTTGCCGTAATCTTTGCCCGATGCGCCGAACGACTTATCGAACTTCATCATCAGGTCTTTGATGCGGAAATGCGTCGGCGCTTTGAACGGATCATAGTTGCGCAGCAGCGCGAGTCCCGCGCCCAGCAGCGTCAGCTTCTTGCCGCGCGCCGCATCGTTGACCTTCATCAAGTCTTTAGCGAACTGGTCGGCGTCGAGGAATGCAGTGACCGGCGCGGCTTCCTTCGTCTCTTTGTCAATCATCAAAGCCATGCCGATGCCGCAGTTCGGGTGGCACCCGCAACTGAGTTGCCCCCAGTCTCTGTCCGGCCCGTGCACCAGGTCTGCCCAGTCTGAGAATGTGCTCATAAACGAGATCGGGAACCAGTCGCGCGTCGGTTCGCCAAGCCCCGTCTGATTTTTGATGTCGTGCGCCATCTGCGCGAGCGTATAGCGCTGCGCGTGGCGTCGCTCGTCTGTAATCTCTTCGTCGCGTCCCGTAAACGACACAGGCTGGAACGAAAGGAACGAAATCTTCTTCGGATTGTCGAGTGCGAACTTGATGATGCGCCCGACCTGCTCGTTGTTGATGCCGTTGACGATTGTTGTGACGGGTACGATCTCTACGCCTGCGCTGTGAAGATTTTCAATCGCGCGCAACTTCACGTCGAAGAGGTTGCCGACCTTGCGATGCTCGTTTGCGGCATTGCCTATGCCGTCAAACTGCAGGTACGCGTAACGCAATCCCGCTTCCGCCGCTTCCTTAGCGAACTCAGCGCTCTTGGCGAATTCGATTCCGTTCGTTGCCGCCTGAACCGAGTTATAGCCGACCTTGCGCGAGTAGCGAACCGCATCGAGGAAGTAGGGCGACATCGTAGGCTCGCCGCCTGAAAATTGAACCGACATCTGGCGGCGCGGCTTGATCGTGATGGCGTTGTCGAGAAGTTGTTTGATGTCTTCCCAGCTCAACTCGTGGACGAAGCCCACCTGATTTGCGTCCATAAAGCACGGGTCGCACATCATATTGCAGCGGTTTGTAAGATCAACCGTGAGCACTGAACCACGACCATGCTTTACGGTGCTGGTTCCGTGATTGTGCAATTTTTCGTCGTTGTGAGCAGGGATGTCGCGGCCAGGAAACATCTCTTCCAGATGCTTGAAGAAAGCCGGATCAGTTGACATCACATCTTCAAAGTGGCCGTGCTTCTCGCAGTCTTTGACCATGAGAATTTTGCCGTCTCGCTCAATGATCTGGGCTTTAATTTCGCCCACTTTTTCGTTGAGCAGAATTTCGTGCGGGAGTTTGCCGTCAATGATTTGCTGGCGAATTTCGGGTATGCACTTCGGGCAGAGGCTATCGGTCGTGCGAGGCCAACCGAGAGGCGGTTTGGTCTTCTGATAAGATTTCAACAGCGGTTTGTCAGACCACCTTGGCGTGAAAGACGGATTTTGCTTGATGCGATTGAGCGGCTCGTACATGTGCCATGCCATATTGGCCGCTACTGCCAATCCTTTCTCCACGTACTTTATCGGTTTACGCATATCTTCTCTCCTCATCGTAAGCGAAGTTTTTTGAAACACACCCCACACTTCGCCATCGTTGAATTACACCTCTTTCGGTAAGCGGTGCGCGTTATCATTTAAACATACAAATAGCAATTAAACTCCTCGCCCAACTTTTCGGGCGCAGTCGAAATCATCTCTCTATTCATGCTGTTCGATTTGGTACAGCGTGCGTATGGCCTGAACAGACTCGCGCTCGACAGCGCCTTTGGCCGGAAGAGTCTGAGGGTCGCGCTTGTTGTCGAACGTGGCGACCTGATGAACGCAGGCTATTGTGCAGTAAGGCGCGCAGGCTTTTTTCGTCAGGTACTCCCGGCGTATGTCCTCGAATGTGTATTGCTCGATTGGAGTTCCCGGATAGCCGCGCTGCTGCGAGCAGTAATGAACAAGCCCGTCTTCGCAGATGTAAAGATAACGAGCGCCTGCGCGGCATCGCCAGTTGTTCGGCTTGCCGTCTGCGAGATTGTCCTGAAATCGGTTTACGCGAGTGTGCCCCTTCTTGCCAAGACTCTTCATCTTGTTATAAATCTCGCGCTCTATTCCTGCGAGCGGCTTGAGCGTGCCGAGACGGTCGTGAATGATGCCGAGCGATGTTGAAAATCCCAACTCGACAGCGCGCTCTCCGATTGTGAGCGCATCTTCGGGCGTCTTGATGCCGCCGCCGATCACCGAATTGATGTTGACGCGAAAGCGGGCCATCTCCGATAGCCACACAAGCTTTTTGTCTAAAACCTTCAAACTCTTTTTCGAAACATCGTCAGGGTTGATGTTGTCTATGCTGATCTGCATGTATTCAAGCCCGGCTTTGTTGAGCTGCTTGATTCTCTGCTGAGTCAGCAGGTAGCCGTTCGTAATCATGCAGGCAAGCATTTTATGATGGCGAATCCTTGCGATGATCTTTTCAATCTCTGGATGCATCAACGGCTCGCCGCCGCTGATGATGATAGCCGTCGTCCCGAGTTCTGCCAGTTTGTCCAGACGCTTGAACATTATTTCGAGCGGCACGGGTTTTGAGAAATCATCATACTCGTTGCAGTAAGTGCAGGCGAGATTGCATCGTCGCATGGGGACGATGTGAGCCAATATGGGATGCTTTGTTGATAAGACACCTTTGGCTAGGAACTTAAATTCGCGGAGATAAATTTTAAGCCTGCTAGTTGTTTTCATAGGAGCTAACTGGGTATCAAGCAACCTTCCGTATGGCTCGGGCCAGCTCAAGAGCCTGTACAAAGGCGTACTAGGTTAAGAGCAATTGATATTCCCCTTTCGGGTGCGTTGCTCTTTTTCGATTAACTTTCATCATTTCTGCAAATAGCTTTCGGCAAACTTCGGGCAACAAAACATCCCGAATCAAATAAATCAGCTTTTGACACACACCTTGAAAAAGCTTGCGATCAGGGCGCGGCTTAATGACACATATGCTGCTAGAAGGACTTCGCTCTAGTCATTTTGACCCGATTCCAAAAGATTGAGGCTTTAATCCTACAAAAAAACCCCTGCTTGTATGAGCAGGGACAATATCATATCAGTCAACAGCCTTTCAACTTCTATATTGATGTCTGGGTAATTCCTGATTGCCTGAAAGAGATCAATTCTTATCAACCGCGTCGGCGAGCAAGTGAGTCGAACAACCTTAGCCACAGGCATCATTAATAGATGGCGGGTGATCTTTCTAGCCGCATCAATTTACAAAGGTTGTCGCGTTGACACTGGCTATAGGCTGAGATACACTTTCGACATATATAATAGTTTGATTGTTGATTCATTAAACGCGGGAATGTTTATTGATTCTATGCCAACTGGTACAAAGTTTGCGGCATCCTATGTCGGCGAAGATTTCGCGCGGTTGGCAGCTCGGCCAGCAGATTCTATGGAGGGAATTCGATGTTCAGCACAATTATGAAAAGAGTTGTCGGTCTCAGCGCGCTTGTCATGCTGCTATCCGTCATTGCGAGCGCTCAAACCTCACAGATTGAAGGGAATGTTAAGATCAAAGACGCGGACGGCACGATGAAACCGGTTGCCGGGGCGTTGATAGATATTTATCGCCTGGATATAAAAGGCCATTGGGATGTCAAGACTGACAAGAACGGCCACTATATCCGGCTCGGTTTACCCATTCAAGGCACATACCTGTTTGTCGCTTCAGGGCCTGGAATGCAGCCCACTTATCAGGGCAATGTTCGTATAAGCCAGGTTCCGACTCTCGATTTTATTGGAAATCCCGGAGACGGCAGCACCTTCACGCCTGAGCAGCTTCAGAGTCTTATGAAGGGCGGCGGAGCAGGGACTCAGCCAGCAACATCCAGAGCGCCCTCGGCTGCCGATAAAGCGAAGGCGGATGCTATAGCCAAAGAGAACGAAGCCAAGCTCAAAGAGGGCAAAGAGCTTCAGGCCAACTTCGATGCGGCCAGAGCGCATTTCGTAAAGGGAGTCGAACTCCAGAAAGCCAGTGATTATGTAGGCGCGCTCGCCGAATTGCAGCAGGCCGCTGCTGTTGATACTTCAAAGCACAAGGCTCTTCTTGAAGTCGCCTACAAAGCGAATGCTCAAATGGCAGAAGCGCAATATCAGATAGGAGCAGATCTGTACTCAGCCAAGAAGGACAGAAACGGAGCCAAGCCTCATTTTGAGGACTCATTGAAGAGTATAAAAAAAGCAATCGAACTTGCTTCGACCGCGACAGAAGAGCCTAACATAAACAATGAGTTGATCATGTACTACAACATTTTGGCTAAGGATGCCAAAGTGCTGGTTGAAATCTACAGAGTCAACGATCTAGTTGACGATTCGATCAAATCATTGGACAAAGTGCAGGCGATAGATACTGCTAATGCCGTGAAGTGGGATCTCGCCAAAGCCGATTTATATCGCTTTGCCGACCGAACCGAAGATGCTGTTGCGGCATATAGAAAAGTGTTGGCCAATGATCCGAAGAATCTCGACGCACTGTTCAACATAGGGCTTGCGCTTCTTGCTACTAATCCGCAGGAATCCGTCAACGCTCTTGCCGACTTTGTTGATAAAGCGCCTCCTACCGATAAGCGAGTCGCTGACGCCAAGAACACAATTGTGGCGATCAAAGAGCAGTTCAAAGTCGAAGCGGAAAAACCGGCGAAGCGCGGTCGCAAACCATAAACAGCGACTTCAACTCGCAGGCTTTTTGAGTATCACTTAAGAGCCACGGACATCTCCCACGCCGTGGCTCTTTTAACCCCCTTCATCTTTTAACCGATTGCCCCGGCAGTAGCATAAGCCGCTTCCCTTGTGCTACATTGCAAAAGTCTTGATCGT
>DATEKX010000270.1:0-3451 GCA_035277165.1 Blastocatellia bacterium
GTGTTCAACATATGGAGTCGGTATAATTTTGAGAAGCGCCCGATACTTTGCAATTTTAGTTTTGGCAGTAACCCTGTTTGGGTCTGCGTGTGTCAAAAAAGTCAGCATTAATGAGTTGCTTCCCGTTCAAACTCCGCTCACCATGAACGAGCTTGTCAATCGCATAAACATGCATAGCGAAATCAAGACGTTTTCGGCTCAGGCTGAAAATGTCATCGTTCGCAATTATTTCACGGGCGAAGACACAAAAGCCGAACAGTTTCCGGCAGCAGCCGGATTGATTCGATTCCAGCGGCCTGAAAATACGTTTATGCGGGTGACCTTTCTCAGCGCGAAGGTCGCCGACATGGCAAGCGACGGGCATCAATTCAGCCTCGCCATCTTTCGTCCGAGTGACAAACGTCGCTTTATTTACGGCAGCAATCTTAAAGACATTGATCGCATGAATGCCGAGCAGCTTCAGGAAAAGAAAGATGATCAACTGAAGAAGGCTGGCGGGCTTGTCAACATGCGGCCTCAACATATCACCGATTCATTTTTGATAAAACCCATCGCGCCCGGTACAGGGAACGAAGTTTTCCGCGAAGAAGTGCGACAGGCAGAGCCGGACGCGCGATCAAACAAAAAGAATCGCCTCGTTGAAAAGACTTACTACGTAGTTTACGTGCTGGAACACGGCGAGAATGGGCAGGCAAAGTTGCGCCGGAAATTCTGGTTTGACCGCACGCTGCCGGACACGCCTCTCGTGCGGCAGCAACTATTTGAAAACGGCGAAGGCATCATCGTTAGCGATATTACATATTCTGACTGGTTCACGGTGCCGGATACCAATCGCAAATTTCCGGGCGTTGTGACAATTGATCGTCGCAACGACGGCTACCGGCTTAAGATTGAACTTGAAAAAGATTCTGTAGAGATAAATGCTCCGTTACCTGAAAAGTTGTTCAAACTTGAAAACAATGAAGACCTTGAAGAGGTGAATCTGGACGCGCCGCGCAAAGCTTCGACCGAACCGAAATCTCCGGCTAAAACTAAATCTCCGGCTGAACCGAATCGCAAGCCTTAGCTTTCTTTCCCGTAAACTGAAATGGATAGCCTGATCGCAGCCAATATACGCCAGCGCCCGTTGCGCACAACGCTCAGCATAGTCGGAGTCGCGCTCGGGGTAATTCTCGTCCTGCTGTTTGCGGGACTCGCGCGCGGCATGATACGCGATTCGGCGGACAGGCAGGCAAATGTAGACGCAGAGATTCGCTACGCATCTTCGACTGGTGCTGCCACGCTTGCCAACCCGTTGATGCTGCGCGCCGGGTACGCCGACGCTTTTGTTAAAGGCGTTCATCCGACTGCCGACGATCCCGACGTTCAAACCAAGCCGCCGATTCCGGGCGTTCAGGCGGCCACGCCTGTCGGTGAATATATACAACCGAGCATGGGCGGAATCGGGTTCGAGATAGTAGACGGAATTGATTACGCCAGCTTCATCAAAACCACGGAGCTTCGCATCCTTGAAGGGCGCGCGATTTCAGACGGGCGCGCTCCCGGCTCTGAATACGAAGCCATGGTCGATCGCTTCTTCATCGAAAACAACAAAGACATCAGCGGCCAGCCTCTCGAAATAGGCGGACAGGTAAAACTGCTTGGGCATACTTTTACCGTGGTCGGAACTTACGAGCCTGCGATGCTGGCGCATTCAAAGATTCCGCTTTACACATTGCAGCAGCTTCTGGGCGGCCCTGAAAACTGCACCTTCGTGATGGTGAAATGCGAAAAACCGGAGCTTATCGAATCGGTAGTCCAGGCAATTGAGCAATATTATCCCGGCAACTATGTCATACGCACGAGCGATATACCTGCTCTCTACTCGCAAGGGCTTACGGCGGTCGAAGTTTTTCTCAAAATAGTAACTTGGCTCGCGCTTGTAATCAGCACGCTCGTCATATTGCTTGGCATGTACACGACGATAATCGAGCGCACGCGCGAGATCGGCATACTTAAAAGCCTCGGCGCATCGAAGCGATTCATAGTGACCGCGATTGAAAAAGAAGCCGCGTTGATCAGCGTGCTTGGCGTAGTGATTGGATTTGCAATTTCAGTGATTGGAAAATTGCTGATCGAAGCAAACACGCGGCTGAGGATTGATCTGCAACCAAAATGGCTTTTGATCGCTGCCATAATCGGCATAGTCGGCGGCATAGTCGGTGCGCTTTATCCGGCTTTGCGCGCGGCGAATCTCGATCCGGTCGAAGCCATCAGTTATGATTGATTCATTGCTTCATTGAAGCGATTCAAAAATCCATGAAAACAGTTCTTGAAACAGTTGATTTAAAGATGATCTACCGCGTGGGCAAGGTAGATGTGCCCGCGCTTCGCGGCGCGAACATTCAGGTAGGCGAAGGCGAGTACGTGGCGATAATGGGGCCGTCGGGCTGCGGCAAATCTACGTTCCTGCATATCGTCGGGGGAATGCTTCAACCTACTTCGGGGCGCGTGATAATTGACGGCGAAGACATCACCAGCATGAGCGACGCCCAGCGCACGGACTTGCGCCGCCGCAAAATAGGTTTCGTCTTCCAGCGATTCAATCTCTTCCCAACGCTCACGGCTGATGGCAACTTGAGACTCGCAGAGCGAATCTACTCGAATGGAACGAACGGCAAAGGGGATGCCGCGCGCAGACGAGAAGTTTTAAAATTGCTCGGACTTGTAGACAAGATGCATCATAAGCCGCTTGAGCTATCGGGCGGAGAGCAGCAGCGAGTTGCAATCGCTCGCGCCATCGTCAATCGCCCGTCCATACTGCTGGCAGACGAGCCGACCGGGAACCTCGACACGGAGAATTCTCAAATCGTGCTCGATATGCTGCGCGGGCTCAACAGCGAGTTCGGCCAGACCATCGTGATGATCACTCATAACCCGGAAGCTGCGCGCTTGACTGATCGCGTCATCGAGATGCGCGACGGGCACGTGGTCGAATCGAGCATAAGCGCCAAAGGAGTGAGGCAATGAAGCTTTTGCTGACGACGCTGAAAAAGTTTCTCTTCTGGTCTTATGAAAGAGGAAGCTGGCAATACGATGTGATGTGCGTGGTGATACTGGCATTCATCTTCTTTGCGCCGAACAGCGTTTTTCACAATCGTTCAAACGCGGCTGATGACGCGATGACGAGGCCGATCATCGTCACGAGCGAGGAGATCGGGCCAATAGAACATGATAAAATGGAACAGGAGATAAGCGCGTGGCTATCTAAAAAACAGGGGCATATTGTTAACATATCGCGCGTAGAGCGGGTAATAGATGATTCGGGCGCGGTCAAATATCTGGTTTACGAGCAATGATTCATTTCCGAGCGTGGATGACTCTCAATCATTTAAAAGATAGAAGGGGTTTTAAAGATGAAGCGAATTAATCTAATTTTCACAACCGCCGTGTTTCTTATCGCTGTGTTTTC
>DATEKX010000271.1:0-5004 GCA_035277165.1 Blastocatellia bacterium
CGCGCTATCTCGTTTTCATTCCAAATAAAAATCCTGCTCAAATTTGCGGCAATGAATGCGCCGATTGAGTCCAGCATCTCTTTCTCTTTAGGGTAAAGGTCGGTCTTATACCTTGAATCTCCGAGGTCTACTTGTAGAATGCCGAGTGTGTTGTTTTTGGGGTCTCTTAGCCTGATTACGCACTGACTTATTATGCCCGATTTTTCAATGGCAACCCGGTCACAATCTTTTTCTTTTATTGAGTCAGGGATAAAGTATGGATCGCCTATCTTTTCTCTGACTATGCGCGCCAGAACGTCATCGCCATCCAGGTCCCGCTGCGTAATCTCTTTTATCTTGCTGAAGCGAGGCCCTTTTGCCTTCTGGGCTATAATATATGTTTTATGGTACCCGGGCAGCAGAAACGAGATCATTGCGCCCGGGAAGCCGATATCACAGATCAGATCGACCGATTCGTTTAGGGCTTCGTTCAGGTCAAAAGTGCCTGATAAGGCTGCGCTATGCGCATTCATGGATGCGTAACCGCGCTGCATCAAAGTACTGTCACTGTGCTCGTCGCCGAAGACTATTGTCGCAACCCCCCAGTTGCCGTACACCGAGCGCCCGGTTTTATCCATCCCGATTTCGCCATCAAAAAAGCCTCCGACGTAGGGTCTGCCCTTCAACATTTCGTTGCTGAGGTGAGCAATCCCGTCCTCGATTTTAAGCTCCAAAAACTCTTTTTCGCGATAGTGTGAAGTGCACTTCATGGAAAAGCATCCGATCGGATTCTTGATCCGCATGCTTTCCTTAGACCGCTCAATAGCCTTCCTCGCATTTTTATACATTACTCTAGGCGTCAGCTCGCCCGGTGATAAATAATCCCCCTTTTTAACCTCGCGCAGTACCTGTATTGCCCTCGGGTCGGAACGATTGTCAGAGAAGGCCATTACGCGGTCACTGCTTCTGGACCACTGTTTGAAAAGGACGAATCTTCTCTTGTCGTCCATCCATTCATTAAGAGTGCTGCCTTCGAGTTTTTTGATGTAGCGACCGTCGGTCGAAACCTCTTGCACTTTTAGAACTTCTTCTTCGTTCCAGTCCACGCCATTGGTCAGGTTCTCGCCCAGCGGAACCCCCGAGCTTATAAGGGCTGCGACGATTGCGTCTTTATAGACCGCCTGGTCAGCAAATTGGAGGCTGGTTTTGACGCGGTCTGGGTCATTGGCAGAAGAGACCCCTCCGACGATTCTAATCTGGTAATTGACGGCTGCCCATAAATTGTTGTGGAGCTTTTCAGTCAGTTGGCGAGCTTCAATATCGGATTGGCCTGTGCCGGGAAGGAATGTGAGCAGTAATCTATGTGGGAGCAGAGATGTCTGTTGAGCAGCCTGCGAATTAATATGAAGAGCTTCAACAATATTTGCGGGCGCATCTTCGATTTTTTGGCTGACATCCGTTACGACTGCGACCTCGGCCTCTATGATCCTCGATGCGAGGCACACCAACAGCGCGCCTTCTGCGTGAATCTTGTTCTCGTAAAAAACCGCCGCGACAGAGCTGCCGATAGTAGGAATATCTTTTTTGAAATGTTCCTTGAATTCAGTGTGAACTCCTGTTATCAGTTGCTGCGCCCTATTAGCTCCAAGGAACGCCGGTGACGTAAGCAAAATCAGGAGCTTCGGCGGAAACTGCTCCTGATTTTCCAGCTTTTCTAATCTTTTTATACATGCCTTAGCCAAATCTCTACCGTCTTCAACCGAATCCGAACCCGGGGCACTTATCCCGGCATCAATAAAGGCGAGGAAATTGGACATTATGCTTGCTCCTGTTTTTAATTTGATATCGCTTAGAGATGGAAACACCGTGATTGCGGATTGTACACTCCACAACCACGGGCTTCTCTGCTTTTGAGTAACCTGCGTACCTTATACGGGCTTTACAGCTGCGTCGGTAGCCGCTACTGCCTTTAAGCGATTACTATCTATCATGCTCCAGAAATGGAGACAAGCCTGTAATGTTAACGCCAGAGTCGAACTTATTCTATAGGTCACCTCCTTTCTTGGTTGCCTCCACCTGTCAAACAGAAGAACTATTAAACAGGAATCCTATTTAAAAAGATCTCTCGTCATCAGCAAGACGGTAAATACGTTAGCAAGGCATATGCCAGCAAACGGATTTCCTTGAGCGGAGATTGACAGGTATCAGGCCGCCTTGTAAGAGGTATACTTTTCACCCATTTATGAATAGAACTGTTTTTCATCAAACATCAACAGCGCCAGTTGACAGGGATCGCTTGAATTGATGCCCGATTTGATGGGGGATGAATTCCTCGATCTAAGGAGCGCGTTCCTCTGAAGCAGAATTTCGCTTAAGCAGAAGTTCGCACCTCGGATCTGAAACTTTGATTATTAGGGCTCCATAGTTATTCAATAAGGCCCGCCGCGAACTACTAAAATGTCTTCTGCTCGGATAAAATCTTTATTTCATCAAACGGCGAAGCGCGAAACAGGGAGATTAGCGAAATGTCGTCACGAGGCAAACTGGCGATACTAGTAGGCGGCGGGCCAGCGCCCGGAATCAACGCGGTCATTTCGGCTGCTACGATTGAAGCAATCAACGAAGGCTTTGAAGTCCTTGGCATTCAGGACGGATTCAAGTGGCTGATGCGCGAAGACACTTCGCATGTTCGACCGCTCAGGGTCGAAGATGTTTCGCGCATACATCTTGACAGCGGGTCTGTGCTCGGCACTGCGCGCGATAATCCTACGAAATCAGAGAAGGGGATTCGCGCGGTCGTCGAAACATTGCGGTCGCTTTCAGTCACGCATCTGGTCACGATAGGCGGAGACGATACGGCGCTCTCTTCAAGCTTTGTCGAAGAACGCTCAGGCCGAAAGATTCGCACAGTCCACGTGCCAAAGACCATTGATAACGATTTGCCGCTGCCCTCTCACATACCGACCTTCGGCTATCAGACGGCGCGGCATGTCGGCGTCGAGCTTGTGCGCAATTTGATGGAAGACGCGCGCTCGACAAAGCGATGGTACTTTGTGGTTGCGATGGGTCGCAAAGCCGGACACCTCGCTTTAGGCATAGGCAAAGCTGCGGGCGCGACGCTCACAATCATAGGCGAAGAGTTCGAGCGCGAGACTGTGGCCTTCTCTGACATCTGCGACATCGTCGAAGGCGCGATCATCAAGCGCCGCGCGCTGAAGCGCCCTCACGGCGTTGCTGTGATGGCCGAAGGACTGATAGAAAAACTTGACCCGCAGGAACTCTCTGGTCTCGAAGATGTAGAGCGCGATGAACACGGCCACATTCGCTTTGCCGAAGTAGACCTCGGTCGCAAGGTCAAAGCCGAAGTGCAAGGGCGTTTGAGCCAGCGCAATATCCGCGTGACGATCACTAATAAGAACATAGGATACGAACTGCGATGCGCCGAGCCTATACCCTTCGACGCAGCTTACTGCCGCGACCTTGGGTATAGCGCGATAAGATTTTTGTTGAGCGGCGGAAGCGGAGCAATGGTCAGCATACAGGGCGGACGGCTCGTTCCGCTCTCTTTTCATGACATGCGCGAGCCGGGCACTGGAAAAACTCGCGTGCGAATGGTTGACATCGAAAGCGAAGGCTATCGCGTGGCGCGCGAGTATATGATCCGACTGGGCGAGGAAGATTTCAAAGAGATCGCATGGATTGAGAAACTGGCCCTCGCGGCCAACATGAATGTTGAAGAGTTTCAGGACAAATTCGGTTATCTAGGCAACTGACAACTGGGTGAATATGGCGATTAAAAAAATAGGAGTACTGGTCGGAGGCGGCCCCGCACCCGGAACGAACGGCGTGATTGCTGCCGTCGCCATCGAAGCGATTAAATTGGGTTGCACGGCCATCGGATTTCACGACGGGTTCGAGTGGCTTGCCGAACGTTACACGGACGAACAACACGAGTTGACGATAAACGAAGTCTCGCGCATACACCTTGACGGCGGAGTCGTGCTCGGCACTTCGCGCACCGATATTGCGCGCGACAGGCGAAGCCTCGAAAATGCGGTCGCTGCTCTCAACAAGCTCGGCATAGATGCGCTGATTGCCATCGGCGGTGATGATCTGGTGCGAAGCGCTGCGGCCATCGAACAGGAGACGCGCGGAGCGATCAAGGTCGTGCTGGTTCCAAAGAGCATTGATAATGATTTGTGGATGCCTTTGCCAGTGCCTACGCTGGGGCACGAGACGGCCCGTCACTTTGGCGTGAAATTGATCAAGAGCTTGATGGAAGACGCGCGCACAACCGGGCGTTGGTATTTCGGCGTGACGATGGGCCGTCCGACAGGCCATTTGACGCTTGCCATCGGCAAGGCCGCAAGCGCTACGTGCACGATTGTTCCCGAAGAGTTTCGCAAAGAAAAGATACCGCTCGCTGAAATCTGCGACATCGTCGAAGGCACGATCATCAAGCGCAAAGCTATGGGCCGCAACTTCGGCGTCGTGCTGATGGCCGAAGCGCTCAACGAGCATTTCAGCCCCGAAGAAGTCGCCGAGTTGCAAGACGTTGATCGTGACGAACAAGGCAATGTCCGCGTCACCGAAATTGATCTTGGCCGCAAAGTCAAAAACGAAATTCAGGTGAGATTGGAGCAGCGCAAAATCAAAGTCACCATCGTTGACAAAACGATTGGATACGAATTGCGATGCGCGCCGCCGATTCCTTACGATGCCGAATACGCGCGCGATTTGGGTTACGCGGCGGTCAATCATCTGCTCAAACAGGGAACGAGCGCGATGATCACGATTCAAGGCGGCGAGGCGAAAGCCGTTCCTTTCAGCGAAGTCATCGATCCGGCAACGGGGCGCGGCAGACGCCGAGCAGTTGATGTGGACACGGAAAGTTATCAGGTGGCACGCGATTACATGGTTCGGCTCGGCCCGAAAGATTTTGCGGACGAAGCGTGGGTTGAAAAACTTGCCGAAGCCGCAGGTCTTTCGTCGGCTGAATTCATCGCGCGCTTCGGCAAGTTTGCC
>DATEKX010000272.1:0-7321 GCA_035277165.1 Blastocatellia bacterium
AATTCTCCTGGATTCATATATACCTACCTGCGAATCAAGGCATACAATTCAACCATAAGATGATACGCAATAGCTGGCGAGTTGTTCAGCCGGTCTGTTCTTAGCTGGCTGCCGTCAGATGTGCTAGAATTTTAATTGGCCTTGAGATCAGGCATCAGTCCTGAATGGACGCTAGTGGGTGACGATTATGTATTGTAATCAATGTGGGGAGGTGCTTCCTCCGTCAAGCCGATTCTGCAATGTTTGCGGCTCGGCAGTCGTGAGCAACCGTAAAGGTGATGTTGAGCGCGGCCCGACATCGAAAGACGATTATGCCGAGATGGATGCGGCAGCGCGTCGCGCGCCTGCACCTCAAAAGCGGGATGTGCACAAAGGCGCGAACGATATGTCGAGATTTGCGCCGAATGAAGAAGAGATCTTCACTTTGCGCCCGACTCTCGTTTTTGTTTTCCTGCGCTACGCAGTGGCCGCGCTTGTCGTCATTGCGACTGCAGCCGCGCTTGGATTATTGAGCAGCATGGTAAGCGGAATGGTAGCGCTTTTGATTACCACGATAGTCGCGCTCGTGGCGTTTGCGATTCCGGTATACAAACACATACTGAGAAGGCGCGAGGTCTACACGCTCACCAATCACAAGCTTGAGATGCGTTACGGGTTGCTTGCGAAGATAGTGCGCAACATACCGCTTCGTAACATACAGGACGTGACCGTTACGGCTTCTGCGTGGCAGCGGCTCATCAACATCGGCGACATAGAAATAGACAGCGCCTCGGAAGGAGGCAAGATAGTTCTTGACGACATACATTATCCAGAGCGTTACGCCAACATCATTCTGGGCGAGCTTCGTCGCCGGAACTAAAACGCGCCGCGCGGGGTCTAATACGAAGGTTTGTTAAAACTTCAACAGGGAATCAAACGAATGCAGCACAGAAAAGAAATATCATTTATTGTAGCGATTCTATTATTAATCGCATCGCCGCTTATTATTAGAGCGCAACAACCAGCGCCGAGCGATAATCAACAAGTTGTGGCAGTAGCAACAAGGCGACCGCTCGCAGAATTGTTGCCCGACAAGCTTGCAGGTTTGAAGGCGACCAGCGACATCAAGCAATACTCCGGCGATGACCTCGCACAGTTAATCGCGGACAAGGCGACAATCTATCAGGAGTACACTGTCGGACGCGCGGTATCGCGCCAGTACGGTTCGACTCGCGTTGATGTCTTCGAGACGCAAACTCCTTTGGCAGCATTCGGGTTGCTCACTTACATTTCGGGCGTGAGCGCAAGCAAGCCCACAGCCGAAGCGATTGGTTCGGGCGGCGCGCGCATAGACGGCGCGCTGGTCTTCTGGAAAGACAATTATTTCGTGCGCCTGACGCAGCCTAGCGCGGGGCTGGCCCGCGCAGTCGCCGAAACCATCATTCCAGTTGATCCGCCCGCTCGCCCGCGCCTGCTCGACGATTTGCCGCAGCAAAAGATCATCGCAGGGAGCCAGCGTTACTTTCTCGGCCCCGAATCGCTAAACGTTTATGTCGAGCGCAGTCGCGATATGTTTGGATTTGAAGGCGCTGCAGAAGCTGTGATGGCTGAATACCACACTGGAACGCAAGAGCACAAAGACGCTCGCGTATCTCCGAACAATTCTTCCGCGCATACATCTCAGTCTGCGCCGATGAAGCTGGTCATCATCGAATATAAGACGCCGCAGTTTGCTTCTGACGCTATAGTGCGCGCGACCAATTACGTGAACTCGCTTGGTGAAACCGAGCAGAGCCGCATCATAGTCAAACGCGAAGGGAACTTCATTGTTGAAGCTGTAAACTTTCAAGATCGCGACGCGACTCAAGCGCTCGTCGATTCAATCAAGTATCCTTATGAGGTGAAGTGGTTGCACGATCCGCGCCGTCCTCCGCGTGATCCGTTTCGCATGCAAAAGGCTGCGCAGATGTTGATTTCGACATTCGGCTTGCTCGGCCTTTTGCTGCTCACGGTCTTTGTCGGAGGCGCGATCTTCGGCACCACGATCTTTTTGAAACGACGCAAACGGCAGCAAGGGTCTTTCTCTGACGCAGGCGACATGCTCAGGCTTGAACTCGATCCGTTTGAAGCTACTTTGCTCGGCCTGCCGCCCAAAAGGGATTAATTATGAATGATGAATGATGAACGGAAGAATGATTTCCTACCCATTATTCATAATTCATAATTCATAGTTCATCCTTATATCTTATGCCCAACTCTGTTCTTGTTGTAGATGACGAAGAAGGAATAAGGCAGACGCTTTCAAGCGTGCTTGAAGACGAGGGGCTGTCGGTTGAAACCGTAGCGACAGGTGAAGAGTGTCTTCGAGCATTCGAGCGGCGCGTCTTCGGTTGCGTTCTTCTGGATGTGTGGCTTCCGGGCATGGACGGCATCGAGACTCTCGGACGACTGAAAGCTGCTTATCCTGAAGCGGCGGTGATAATGATAAGCGGGCACGCCAGCATCGAAACGGCTGTGCGCGCCACCAGATTAGGCGCGCTCGACTTCATCGAAAAGCCTTTGCAGATTGAGCGCACTGTCTTAGCCATTCGCAATGCGCTGAGGCAGAGACAGCTTGAAGCCGATAACCAGCGGTTGCGCCAGCAACTCGACGATTGCGTGATGATAGGCGAAAGCGTCCCCATGCGCGCGCTCCGCCAGCAGATAGCCATTGCCGCGCCGACCAACGGGCGCATCCTGATTTACGGCGAATCGGGCACGGGCAAGGAACTGGTTGCGCGATCCATTCATCACACTTCGGCGCGCGCCTCGATGCCGTTCGTCGCGCTAAACTGCGCTGCTATTCCCGAAGAACTGATCGAATCGGAATTGTTCGGTCATACGAAGGGCGCGTTCACGGGCGCGACTCAATACAAACGCGGAAAGTTCGAGCAAGCCGACGGCGGCACGCTGTTGCTGGACGAAGTCAGCGATATGAGTTTGAAGGTGCAGGCAAAGGTGCTGCGCGTTTTGGAAGAACAGAAATTCGAGCCTGTCGGAGCCAACACCACTGTCAAAGTTGATGTGAGAATCATAGCCGCTACGAACAAGCGATTGGATGAAGAGATAGAACGCGGCTCGTTTCGCGCGGATCTGTTTTATCGTCTCAACGTGATTCCGTTCGAGGTGCCGCCGCTCAGGGAGCGGCGCGAAGACATACCGCTGTTGATAGACTATTTCAATCTCAAATACTCAGCCGAATATAATCGCGCGCCTAAAGCTTTCGCAGACACCGCTATCGAGCAGATGGCAGCGCACGACTGGCCCGGCAATGTGCGCGAATTGAGAAATACTGTTGAGCGCGTTGTGATAATGTCGGCGAAAGAAACGATAGAGGCTCAAGACCTGCCGCTGCTCGGCTCGCTTGAAGGAGTGAAGATGCCCGCAAGTTATAACTTCACTTCATATCGCGAAGGGCGCGAAGCTTACGAACGCAACTACATCACGCGCAAGATCGCCGAATGCGACGGCAACATTACGCGCACAGCCGAAGCACTGGGCATTGACCGCTCGCATCTTTACCGGCGAATGAAAGCGCTCGGCATCAGCGACAAGCGTTGATTTAATATTCCGGCGGCACTCTCATCTCGGAAGTATTCGCCACTTTGGGAAGTATGCCTATCCTGAAGTAGATGGGACGGATGTCGCGCCGCAAAGCCCGTAACGAATTAGCAAACCAGAGCGCGCCAAGTATGCACCCCAGTCCGCCCAGCGTCAGAGTGTAAGGGGCGCCTATCCTTTCGGCCACGCTTCCGGCAAGCAAACTTCCGAACGGCGCCGTTCCCATAAACGCCATAGTATAGAAGCTCATCACTCGTCCTCGTTTGTCCTCGTCCACTATGGTTTGCAGCACAGTGTTGCTGACGGCCATCTGAACCATGAAGCCAAGCCCTGTCACTACCATCAACAGAAGCGATAGCCAGAGCGCGCGCGAAAATGAAAAAGCTATGAGGCCCGCCCCAAAAGCGCCCGCCATCAACGGGATGAATTTGCCTAATCCGAGAACTGTTTTTCGCGACGCGAGAAACATCGCGCCCGAAAGCGCTCCCACGCCTGATGCAGCCATTAACAAACCCAGTGTGTTTGGCCCGCCGTGCAGGATTTCGTTTGCGAACACGGGCATCAGAACCGTGTAGGGCATTCCTACGAGACTGACTATGGCTAGCAGCAGCAGAATTTTTCGGATGGGAGGAAAACCGGAAGCGTAAGCCCAGCCCTCGCGAAGCTGCTGAAACGTGTCGGATTCCTTTATAGATTTGGTAATGCGTGGCGTGATATTCATTGCCACGAGCGATGCGATGACAGCCAGATAACTGATGCCATCGAGCATGAAGCACCAGCCTTCGCCGACCGCCGCAATGATGATTCCTCCAATCGAAGGCCCAAGCAACCGGGCCGCATTGACCATCGAAGAGTTGAGCGCGATGGCATTAGCCAGGTCTTCTCTTTTCTCAACCATCTCTACGACGAAAGCCTGTCGCGCAGGCATGTCGAAAGCATTGATAACGCCCTGTATTATGCTCAGAACGATTATCTGCCAGATGGTGATGAGTCCCGTCAATGCCAGTATGCCTAACGCAATTGATTGAAGCATCGCAAGCACTTGCGTTGCGATTAACAGGCGATGACGATTCCAGCGATCTACAAGCACGCCTGCGAAAGGGCCAAGGATGAAAGACGGCATTTGCCCTGCAAATCCAACGACCCCTAGAAGCATTTCCGACCCGGTCAGCCGATAAACAAGCCAACTCGTGGCGATGCGAGTCATCCATGTTCCGACGAGCGAAATGCTCTGGCCGCTGAAAAAGAGCTTGTAGTTTCTGTGGCCAAGAGCGCGCAGCATGAAAGCAAGCCCTGACGGGCTTTTTTCAAGATCGGAACTTCTATTATCGCTCGGCATCTTATTTAGATGATCCTACGGCTCCTGCCTGCGTAAGCGCCGCTATTACGTCTTCGTGGCCGCCCAACCGCGCAAGTGTCAAGGCCGTCTGGCCGTCATTATTCGTTATTTTCGTATCCGCGCCTGCTGCAAGCAGTGTCCGCACAACACCATCATGACCGTTGCGAGCCGCTTCGATCAATGCGGTATTGCCGTGCTCGTCTTTAACATTTACGCTCGCGCCCGAAGTGAGCATATCTCTGACAGTACCCGCGTGACCTGTGCGCGCTGCGGCAATCAGTGCTGCGTCTTCGGTCTTTAACGGTTTAACTGGCTGGCTGCACGCCATCAATGCAACCAGAGTGAACAGTAATAATCCGGTTTGTAGTTTTAACATAATTTTCCCTTCATCAATCACGATCTGATTTACTTAGGGCAAGGCATATGCCATCTGAGATATATTTGCTCAAATTAAAGAGTATCGCCACTGCGGCTGCGCCTATGCGTCTCAACTGATTGCTTTTTTGCGACCTTCAAAGAGCTACCCATCTGTTATTGCTTAACATAAAGAATGGCACAGACTATGCCTGCAAGCCTCAACAGACGCACACAGAGGAGTCACTAATGAAAACGAACAAGATAGGATTAGTCTCAGTCGCCATGCTTTTGCTGTCAACGGTCAGCCTGCATGGTCAGAGCAAGAATGCGAATACTGAAACCGTCAACGGACATGTGTACGAGCCAGCTAAGATGGAACCTGCCGACGAGCGTATCAATCAACTCAAGCTGCCTGATGGGTTCCACATCTCCAAGTTCGCCGCGCTCTCGAATCCGCGCATGATGGCCGTGGCCGATGACGGCACAGTCTATGTCACACAGCGCGAGCCGGGAACGCTCGTCTGCCTGCGAGACACAGATAACGATGGCATCGCGGATGTGCAGAAGGTCGTAGCGGAAAAGAAGATGCTGCACGGCATAACCATTCACAGGGGCAAGATGTATCTGGTCACGGTCAAAGAAGTCTTTATTGCGAATATAAACCCGGACGGCTCGCTCGGCGATATGAAAGAGATAATCGGCGACCTGCCGGACGGAGGGCAGCATCCGAATCGCACTCTTGCGGTCGGCCCGGACGAAATGCTCTACATCACGGTCGGCAGCACGTGCAATAGCTGTAGAGAGACTAATCCTGAAAGCGCGACGGTCTTACGGGCTTCGCTTGATGGCAAACAGCGTAAGGTTTATTCGACGGGGCTGCGCAACACGATAGGATTTGGCTGGCATCCCGTATCGAAAAAGATGTACGGGATGGATCACGGCATGGACTGGCTTGGAGACGACGTGCAGCACGAAGAACTGAATGAACTTGTCGCCGATGCGCGCTATGGCTGGCCTTTTGTCTATGACGACGGCAAGACGGTTGCTCATCCGCAGCCGCCCAAAGATTTCACTAAAGAGATGTGGGCGCAGATGAGCAAAAAACCTGCCTTGCTTTACACCCCGCACAGCGCGCCGATGCAGATGATTTTCTACGCAGGCAATCAGTTTCCTGCCCAGTACAAAAACGATGCTTTCGTAGCTATGCGAGGGTCTTGGAATCGCAATCCGCCGAGCGGTTATGAAGTCGTGCGCGTAAGGTTCGATAAAGGTGGAAGTCCCACGGCCATCGAGCCTTTCATCACGGGTTTTCTAATCAAAGGCGAAGCGCCAGAAGGCAAAGACGCGATATTTGGGCGTCCTGTCGGGCTGGCCGTTGCAAAAGACGGCGCTTTGCTGGTCGGAGACGACACGAACAATATCATCTATCGCGTGACCTATGCGGGCGCTGGTCGAAACAATCGAAAGATGTATCCGCAGATGATTTCGTTCAGCTTGCCTGAAACTCAAGCCGCGCCCGACATCACTATCAACTCGAAAGCCTTCAAGCAGAACAGTCCGATTCCCGACGAGCATTCCGATTATGGTCAGAAACAGTCGCCGCCGCTCAGTTGGTCGGGCGTGCCTAAGGCCGCGAAATCAATAGTGCTGATGGTCGAAGACCCGGATGCCATGAGTCCGAAGCCTTTTGTTCATTGGCTGGTAATAAATATTCCACCCGCGATGAACGGTCTTTCGGCTTCTTTGCCTAAATCCGAAATGCTCTCGCAGGCGGGTGGAGCTATGCAGGGGGCAACCAATACGAGCGCGATTGGTTATTATGGTCCTCATCCTCCGGCGGGCGAGCCTCCGCATCATTACCACTTTCAAGTATTCGCGCTCGATACGATGCTTAAATTGCCTTCGGGATTTAATCGCCAAGCGATTCTTGATGCAATGAAAGGACACGTGCTTGCGAAAGGAGAACTGGTCGGCACATACCAGCGGAAGTAAATCTAAAGAAGCAGATTCACCGCAGAGGCGCCGCAGGACGCAGAGGGGGCGCAG
>DATEKX010000273.1:0-3365 GCA_035277165.1 Blastocatellia bacterium
GGTTGACAGGCATGGTAGGGGCAGGGCTTGTCCCTGCCCGAATGGTCGTAAGACCATGATCGCTCATCGCCTGTCGGCGATTCGGGCAGGGACAAGCCCTGCCCCTACATTTACTTTGCAACAGCCCTGCGTTTAACATCATTTGCATTTGGGCAAGCGGTTATCCGCAGTTATACTCTTAATTGGCTCAAAGTCGTAAATCAGCGGGTTGGAACTGCAAAAGCATATCTTACGAAAAGAGATTAACAAGAAAACAATATGAAGCTTGCTGCAATTGACATCGGATCGAATTCGATTCATCTGGTAATCGTCCGCGCGGTTCAAGGGCAGCACCTTGAAATCATTGACCGCGAAAAAGAGATGGTGCGACTCGGCTCAGGCACTCTGCGAGAGCATCTTCTGTCAAAAGAGACCATTGATCGCGCGATAACGACGCTGGCGCGATTCAAGAAGATGGCCGAAGCCAACCGCGTTGACCTCATCATCGCAACGGCCACCTCTGCCGTCCGCGAATCTTACAACTCCTTCGAGTTCATCGAGACCGTGCGCAAAGAAGTCGGGTTGGATGTGCAACTGCTGCCCGGCGTCGAGGAAGCGCGCTTGATCGCGCTCGCCGTTTCCGAAGTGACCGATTTCAACAATCGCCGCGCGCTCATAATTGACATAGGCGGCGGGTCTACGGAGTTCATCATCACGCGAGGCAGCGAGCCCGACCTGCTGTTGTCCGTCCGAGTCGGCGCGGTTCGATTGACAGAGAAATTCATTACAACCGATCCGATTTCTGACGAAGAACGCGAAAGGCTGATATCGAACATCCGCGCAGACCTGACGCGCGTCGCGTGGGAAGTCAAGCACGTAGGATTCGATTTCGTCATCGGCACATCCGGCACAATTCTCAATATGGTTAACGCCATCGTGCATTCCGAAGCGGCCAATGGCATCGAAGGCGCGACCGATTTTGAACCGTTCAGCGAGACGGTTACGCTCGACCAGATCAAGCGAATCAATCGCCGTCTTGCTCGGATGTCGTTGCGCGAACGCAGCCGCGTGCTCGGTCTTGAGAAGGGGCGAGCAGACATAATAATCGCGGGCGGCATTTTGCTTGAGAACATGCTGGCGGAACTCGGCGTGGGCGAGATCACTACCTGCGATTGGTCGCTCAGAGAAGGCGTAATCCTGGATTACCTGCAAACTCGCGCGCGCGGTGTTCCGATTAACGAGCACATTGCTGAGTCGTTTGTCAGCAGCTACGGCGAAGAAGAACTCCTCGTTGGCGCTGAAGATGAATCAACGCTCGATGTTCGAGCGCGCTCGGTGCTTTCACTGGCGCGGCGTTACGATTACGATTCCCTTCACTCTCATCACGTGGCGCGATTGGCAACGCGCATCTTCGACGACACGCACGACCTGCACGGAATGGGCGAGACAGAACGCAAGCTGCTGCAATATGCGGCCATCCTGCATGACCTGGGATACCACATCGCGCACAACAATCATCACAAACACGGATTGTATTTGATCAAGAACTCCGAGATGCCCGGCTTTACAGGTTCAGAGATAGCTTTGATGGCAACTCTTGTTCGCTATCATCGCGGCTCGATGCCGAAGAAGGCCAGCGACGCGCGCTCGCGTAAAGAGCACGAAGATTATTTCGGGCTTGAACGTTCGCAGCGCACAAAGCTGCTCAGGCTCGCGGCGATTCTTCAAATCGCAGACGGCCTTGATCGTTCTCATCGCCAGTTAGTCACAAACGTTCGCTGCGAGCTTTCGGGCGCGGCTGTCACCATCGCAGTCGCTTGCGACGCAGAATGCGAGCTTGAGATGTGGTCGGCTGATCGCAAAGCTGCATGGTTCAGCGAAGTCTTTCGCGTTTCAGTAAAAGTCGAACGCAATCAACCGGAACCTGCCGAAGAGTCAAAAGCAGCAATCATCAAACAATAAGCAGCAGCCTGCGCGCATGTAAAGCCTCAGGTATTTGCGCTTGTTGAAGGGTAAGCTGAGGGGTTTCTTCTAAACCTCTGTTATCGCTGCGCTTCTCGATTGACACTGGAAATTGAAATGCATAACATAAGGCAAGCGCTCGGTTGATTCGAGCGCAGCCGGAAGCCGTCAGGCGCTGCGTGGATGCTGAACCGCGAGCTTCAAAATTGCGAGCAGGGGCAGGTTCACATGACAAAGGCCGATCTGGCACATGCGATCTATGAAAAACATGGAAGCCTGACAAACCGCGACGCGCTGCGTTTTGTTGACTTGTTATTTGATGTTATCAAGGATCGCCTGGTTAAAGGCGAGAGCGTTCATATCGTCGGGTTCGGCACTCTCGAAGTTGTCACGCGCAAACCGAGACGAGGCCGAAATCCGATTACAGGCGAGTCTATCGAACTGGCAGGCCGCCGTGCCCTGGTATTCAGGCCGTCACGCTCGATGCGCTCTGTTTGATCTTCGCGTCAAACTGCGCGAATGATCCATCCGCTTGGTCGAAGAGGCGTGAGCAGTAGTCATGGAAACCGATTCAAGAATCCCTGAGAAGCTATTCTTCAAAATCGGCGAAGTGTGCGAGTTGATCGACGTTCAGCCGCACGTATTGCGCTACTGGGAAACGGAGTTTCCGATGCTGGCGCCGCAAAAAAATCGCGCGGGCCAGCGAGTCTATCGCCGCAAAGATGTCGAGATGGTGTTGCGCATCCGCGATCTGCTCTACGAAGAGAAATTCACCATCGCAGGCGCTGTGAAGAAATTGCAGGACGAGACGCGCCGTGGCCCCGCTCCCCCCAAGGTTCCAGCTCGTGAACCTGTACACGCAGAACCTGTTAGCGCAGAGCCTGTAAGCCCAGAGCCTGCGGTCATAGAAGCAGCCATCGCGCCGCCCGAACCCCTGCCTGCGCCGCCCGCTCCTCCGCTTCAAACAACTTTTGATGGCTCACTGTCGCCACAGGCGCGGCTCACTTTCCGAGTTGTCAAACGCGATCTTGAGGATTTATTGACAATGCTAAACTCGGATGCTAGCATCAAAAGTCAATAACGAAGGCAAAAAAGCTTTTGATATTGCGGGACGTGGCGCAGCCCGGTAGCGCGCTTCCTTGGGGTGGAAGAGGTCGCTGGTTCAAATCCAGTCGTCCCGACTAGATTCATTTTATAAACTCAGGATAAACGAACGAAGTCTCAAGGCCATTCAGAAAGTGATGCGCGAATGTGTTTGCATCACAATACGCGGAAAGATAGATCATTAATCAATCCGTAGTAAAGTTCTTGGGCCTTAGCTCTTGAATCTTTGTCCTGGGTTTTCTCATTTATGACGAAGATACTTGTAACAAACGACGACGGGATACATTCGGCAGGGATCAAGGCCCTGGCCGAGGCGCTCG
>DATEKX010000274.1:0-2306 GCA_035277165.1 Blastocatellia bacterium
GTTAGTGCTCACGCGTTGCTGCGCGCCGCCGTGCGAGACTTCTTTCATACTGCCTCGCTCGCTGAGTCCCCATCCCAGCCCGTAAGAACTCTCTTTGCCGTCGCGCGTCTTCTGTTTTGTCCACATCTGTTCGAGGGTTTCTTTCTTGACGAGCTTTGCGGTTTGCACTGCGATGGCAAATCGAGCAAGGTCTTCTACGGTCGAGCAGAATCCGCCGCCGGGAATCTTATAGCTAGTGTCGGCCAGCGTGGAGTTGCGAAGCTCGCCGCTCGGTGTTTTGAAATAGCCCTGCGCTCGATTGGGGATGATTTCGAATACATCGTCCACGCGCATGCGATTCATCCCGGCTGGTGTGAAAATGTTTTCGCGAACATAATCTGAGAACTTCATTCCTGATGCGCCTTCAACCGCACAACCGAGTATCGCATAGCCGTGCGTCGTATATTGATATTTCGTGCCCGGCTCTTGCAGCAGCGGATCATCCTTGAACATCTCCAATCCCTCGACCACGCTGTTGTAATGTTTCGTGCTCAAGAATTCAGCATCACTCTTGTAATGACGAACGCCCGCGAGATGACCGAGCAGTTGGCGTGCGGTAACAGGCCACTGCTTTTGTGGAAAGGCAGGGCAATACTTTTGAATCGGCGCGTCTAAATCGAGCTTGCCGCGTTCGACAAGCTGCATCACGGCTATCGCTGTGATTGTTTTTGAAATAGAACCGAGGCGATAGACCGTAGCCGCTTTCGCCGGGATGAAGTTTTCAAGGTCTGCCAGCCCGTACCCCTGCGACCATCGCAGCCTTTGATCTGTAACGACGGCGACCGACAGCCCCGGAATGTTTTGCCGTGACATCGCCGCTGTTATTGCTTTTTCGATTTTTTCAATCTTATCTGCTGGCAGAGTTGCCGTTGTTTGAGCTGTTGCGGAAATTGAAGCCAACAGCAAAACGATCAATGTTGCGCGCACGAGTGAGTGTCGAATAATCATTGAGCCTCCGAGGTGTTGATGTAGCGCAAGCCGCTAGCCTGCGCCTTCGTCTTGAACGCACAATATTAATCACGATTATACCTGCTTGCCAGGTGCAGAATTAATCAGTCTTGTTTTTGCGGCGGCTGAGTGGCGGGCGCAACCGCGCCTCGCACGATGCCTGAAGAGGCGGCAGACGATTTGAAATAAGCCGATGCGACTCGCTTTATGTCATCTGCTGTTACCTTCGATGAGCTTTCGGCAAAGGCGTCCACATCAGCAGCCTTGTATTGATAGATGACTGCGCGAGCGTATTCAATAGCGCGCTCGCGCGCAGATTGCAGCCGCGTAAGCCTTGATGTGGCGGCCACGGCGCGCACGCTGTTCAATTCGTCTGCGCTCACGCCCGCGCGCGCGATTCGCTCAAGTTCTGCAATCAAAGCTGCTCGCGCCCGCTGCTCGTTTTCGGGAGCCGTTACGATTTGCGCGTAAACATTTCCTCCAACAAACCGAGCCTCGTTATCGAGCCGCGCTGCCAAAGCGAGCCCCTGTTTGTCGCGCAACTCTTGAAGCAAACGCCCCCCTCGCCCGTTCATCGCTGCTTCGATCAATTCAATCGCAACCCGGTCGGCGCTTTCGCTATTCGGGCCTGCGAAGCCGATTGTCGCAGTCGTCGCTTCGCGCCTGCGCGATTCAGCTTTCTCTCCAACTTTCGGCTGCGGGACTTTAACTTGAAGCGTCTTATCGAGGTCTCGCCGCCTGAATCCTTCGGCCAACTGCGATGATACGAGGGCCGAGCCGTTGGTATCGCCGACAATGACCGCAAGCGGAATCTGGCGTTTGATTGCGCTCGCGTGCCACTCTTTCAATTGATCGCCGGTTATTTTTGTTATCACTTCTTCGCGGCCATGCAAAGGAAGCGAATAGCTGTGGCCGGGCCACATTGCTTGATCGAGCAATACCTTCGCGCGCGCAAGGCTTGAGTCGCGCTCGCTGCGAATCTCTGAAATCTGCGCGAGCCGCGCTCGCTGAATATCAGCATCTCTGAACGCGGGGTCTTCCGTAACATCGTGCAAAATCTTCAGCGCGCGTTCGGCGTTGCGCGAAAGCACGCTGAGGACGAATCCGAAAAAGTCAGGTTCTACTACGACCTCGACTTCCGCGCCAAGCTGATCTAACTCCTGCGATATATGATCGGGCGTGCGGCGCACCGTGCCATAAAGCATTGAGCGAAGCATCAACTCGGTAATTCCGCTTGTGCTGTCATCTTCGACGATGCGACCGCCCTGAAAAAAAAGCGTGATGGTGGTTTTCGGCTGCGAGTGGTCTTCGCGCACATA
>DATEKX010000275.1:0-2456 GCA_035277165.1 Blastocatellia bacterium
ATTCTCTCAAAAATTCCGAGCTATGTATTTCCCGAAGCGGCTGCATCGGCATTGGCGAAAGTGACTGCTTACAGCGAGTGGCGGCGAAGACCTGAAGGCGTCATTTCTATGTTTGATGACATTCGCGTGGACGAGGCGCGAAAGATTGTCGAGCGAGCGCTTGAGCGCGGAGGCGGGTGGTTAAGCTGTATCGAAGCGCACAGGTTGTTTAGCGCGGCTGGCATTCCAATAGCGAGGTCGCGTTTCGTCGCTAACCCGGATGATGCGGTGAAAGCTGCGCGCGAGATTCGTTTTCCTGTCGTGTTGAAAGCCGCAGGGCCGACTATCCTGCGCAGAACAGAAGTCGGCGGCGTAGTGCTCAACCTCACTAACGAAGCAGCGGTTCGCAGCGCCTATCAAGCGATGCTGGCGCGACTGGAAAACGATATGACGGGAGTGATTGTGCAGGAGATGGTATCGGATGGCGTTGAAGTAGTTGTGGGAGCGACCCTCGACCCGACGTTCGGCCCGCTCGTGTCGTATGGCATCGGCGGCATACTCGTCGAATTATTAAATGATGTTGCTTTCCGCATACATCCGCTCACGGACATTGATGTTCAAGCGATGATGAACGAAGTGAGAGGAACTGCGTTGTTGAGAGGGTATCGCGGCGCGCGGCCTGCGGATGAATCTGCGATAAAGGAGATTATTCTGCGCGTTTCGGCGTTGCTGGAGATTTGCCCGGAGATTCAAGAGATGGATGCGAATCCTATCAAGGTCTTAGAGCAGGGCGCTATCGTCGCAGATGCGCGAGTCAGAGTAGACCGCTTGCCGGAACCCGCGCCGACGCGAAGAATCGCTTATTGAGATTGACTCATTGATTCATTGAACCAATGAGTCAATCTGGCAATTTATCCCATATGCGTGGTGTGTTGAGGTTCGATTTTATAAATCACTCGGACTTCGCCCGGTTGGCTGAACGGATACTTGTCCTGGCCCAGATATTTTTTCGCCATTTTGTCTATGTGCTCTGACGCGCCTTCTTCGGTGATTTCGGCGACGCGACCGCGCACTTCCAGATAGCGGTAAGGGTTGTCGGGGTCCATTATCGAAAGCGACACGGATGAACTCTGCCCCATGTTCTTATCTTTTTGCCGCCCGCGAGCGGAATTTACCAGCACGTGATTGCCGTCGAAATCAACCCACACAGGAGTCACCTGCGGAGTGCCGTCCGGCATTATCGTAGCGAGATGCGCGAAAGCTTTTTTATCAAACAAGTCCATGTACTTTTCCGGGATCACTTCTGCCATAGCTTTCTCCTTTGCTCAATTCGTAATCTGAAATCTTTACGCCGCACGCTTAAATTGTGACTGACAGGGTAGGGAAAGGCAAGCATATGCGTATAGGCATCAATGCGATCCGGCATTCAAACTGTCGCCTAACGTAATCTCGACCGGCAATCCGTCGCCCCAGCCGTATTTTTCGCGCTCCAAATCCTGAGCCAGTTTCCATAGCGCCGAGTCTTTCTTTTTATCAAGCACTCGCGCTGTGGCGTCAAAGTTTCGACCTTCGATGCGGACGCGCACACGCGGGTTGTGAAGAATATTTTTCACCCACTGCGCTTTGTGAAAATGCTCGGCCAGAATGTAGAACTTGCCGTCGGACTCAACGAACCAGATTTCTATCTCGCGCGGCTGGCCTGTCGTGCGGCCTGTCGTAGTCAGGTAAAGATACTTGACGGCAGATAGGTCTTTCGGTTTCGGCATGATTTAGAATTCAGCCATACCGGGTCATAGAACGCAAGACACCGATTACACGGCAGGGTCGGCGGCTGTTGCCTGCGCGCCGCGCTTGTCTGCGCCGTGCATCACGTTGCCCTGATCTATGTAAAATGATCGCTTGCCGGTGACGGGAAATTTCTCAGGCGTAGCTGTTGCCTGAAACCCGTTGCTGCTGATTTTTACTTCGAGTTCATAGCCGGTCAGTTTGCCTTTCGACGGGTCGTTGACGAAGCCCTTTCGGATCAATTCGTCGAGCGGGGCAAATGTGCCGCCCGATTCGGCTTGGTACATCATTTCGGCCCTTGCAATCGCGGTCAGCCTCGCCATCGCCGCGATCTCGTTAGCGGCTGTTGCGTGCGGCGGCGCTTCAATCACTGTCGTCTTCGAGCCATCGCAACCGGCCATTGAAGCAAAAATCAGTCCCACAAAAATCAATCGTAACAACGATGTTTTCATTTCAGGTATCCTCGTATGGAGCATCGCGGCAGGGGCAGCAGTTATGCGTCAACATATTATTTTGAACTCGCTCGCGGGGCAATAGTAATTGAGGTAAAAGTTGCATTATGCCTTGACTCGCTTGCGCCGGATATGTAGTTTAGCAGGGTCAAATCTGAGGGGACGCTCAGTCTGTATTGTGGAGCCGGGAACGAATGACTCTGGGCTTACAAATAATATGGCTGTTCGTTCTTGCCATTC
>DATEKX010000276.1:0-2072 GCA_035277165.1 Blastocatellia bacterium
TCTTGCGATGGTGATACCAGTAGCCACGGGTCTGGTACTGCTTGCAGAGCCGCTCGTGTCGGCGTGGGTTGGGCCGAGCTTTGCCGGGAGCGTTCCGATTATTTATATCCTCGCGGCGGCTGTCATCATTCGCGTTGGCAACTGCACGGCGACGACCGTTTTGAAAGGTGCCGGACATCATCGCCTGCTGGCAGTTGCTAACATTTCGATGGCCGTAGCCAATCTTGCCTTGAGCATAGCGCTCGTTCGCAGGTTCGGACTGATAGGCGTCGCGGTTGGAACTTTGATCCCGCTTGCTGTTGTTTCCATATTCGTGCTTTTTCCTGCTGCGTGTCGTCGCGTTAATTTGAGTCTGACAAAAGCGATGACGCAAGCCGTCTGGCCCGCCCTATGGCCTGTGGTTCCGATGGCGTTGCTGCTGGCGTTCACGCGGAATCTGGTTGGCGCGAATCTTTCCCTGATATTAGCTCAGGCGGTCGGCGCAGGAGCATTATACGCGCTCGTGTTTCTATGGCTGGCAATAGGCCGCGAAGAGCGAATGTGGTACTTCGATAAAATCAAACGGATACTGGGCGGACGGCGCGCTGCCGTCGCAGCCTGAGACTTATGAGGGGTTTTAGAAACATATGAGAGCAATCATTCTGGCTGCGGGAAAAGGATCGCGATTGAATGGCGTGGCGGGCGACATTCCAAAGTGTCTGGTGAATATTGGCGGGGTGCCGCTACTGGAACGCCAGGTTCAAGCTCTGAGGTCGTCGGGCATATACGATATTAATGTAGTTGTCGGGTATGGAGCAGACATCGTACGCGAGGTCTGCGGAACCGGTGTCAACTACATCGAGAATATTCTTTATCACCAGACCAACAGCCTCTTTTCTATGTGGATAGCGCGAGACTGTATGTCCGATGGGTTCGTTGTAATGAATGGCGACGTGTTGTTCCACCCTCAACTGCTCAGGAATTTTTTATCCTTCCGGCATGAAGACGCGCTGTTGATTTCATATTGCGATAGCGAGGCGGCTCCGCTCGGCGATG
Source organism: Blastocatellia bacterium (assembly GCA_035277165.1). Classification (GTDB taxonomy): domain Bacteria; phylum Acidobacteriota; class Blastocatellia; order UBA7656; family UBA7656; genus DATEKX01. Next base: position 1,036 of record DATEKX010000276.1, read on the forward strand.
AAGAGATGAAAGTTAAGATCAATAATGGAGCTATAGCGGACATCACTAAAGCGATGAATCCCAAAGAAGCGGACGGCGAGAATGTAGGCATAGGTAAGTTCGGCCCTGCCGGAGCACGCTTGTTAGTTGAAAAGATGGACGAGTTGATAAGGGCCGGGGCGCGTAGAGATTGGGCCCCGCTCGCTTTTCGGGAATTCGCATCCGAGCGGCCTTTGAGCGCGGTCAGCACGGGCGGCTTTCCGTGGATCGAAATTGATTATCCCGAAGACTACGCCCGCGCGCTTGATCAAATCCTCCCGTTGATTTTGATGGACGAGGAAATGGCAGAAGAGGCTGTCGCCGCAATGAGCCGCGAAACTTAGGACGCTTTCAGAAATTTCTATACAGCATTTCTACATCCTGGCAAACAGGATTTTCACTTATGGGCATTGATCGAATCTTTGAATTAGCGCGAGATGCTGATAAGCGCTTCGAGCGCTGGCGCAAGCCCGGTCGGTCGGTGCTTGTAAACGCGCGCACGCCGATGAACTATGCAGTCGTTCGCCCGATTCATGACAAAGTGAAGTCGGATGAGCGCATCACGTTTTATTTCACGGCGAGCGAACAGCCTTCGCTCGCCCGCGAAATCTACAGCGAAGCAGGAAAAGATGCGCGGTTGATCAGCCCTTTGCGAGCTTCGTTTATGAAGTTCGATGCTTATATCACAGCCGACCTGCTATGGGTGAAATTGCCTCGCGGGACGCGGCGCATTTTCACGTTTCATGGCGTAGCCGGAAAATACGGTCACGTATACGATTCGCCTGCCGACTCGATGCGCGATTGGGATCGGCTCTTTTTTATCAATCGCCGTCGCATGAGAAATTTCGTCTCTTCGGGCGCAATCGACCCCGAATCTGCTGCTGCGCGACTGGTTGGTTATCCAAAGCTCGATTGTCTGGTTGATGGATCGCTGAAAAGGGACGAGGTGCTATGCTCGCTCGGCATTGATCCTCAAAGACAAACAGTTTTGTATGCGCCTACGTGGTCGCCCCATTCTT
>DATEKX010000277.1:0-2841 GCA_035277165.1 Blastocatellia bacterium
TCCGAGCGTAGTGCGAATGGCCATCTCTTTTTGTCGAGACGCGGCGCGCGCGAGCATCAGATTTGCGACGTTCGCGCAGGCGATCAATAGTACAAATCCGACCGCGCCGAGCAGCACAAAAAGCGCCGTCTGTATCTGGCCGACCGATTGTTCGCGCAGCGAGATGATGTCTGCGCCTATGCCCGCGTTTTCGGGATACTGTTGCTCTAGCTGCGCAGTGATGGCGACTATATCCGCGCGAGCCTGTTCGATAGTTACGCCGGGTTTGAGCCGCGCGATTGAGGTGAGCGAGTGATTGCCGCGCGTGTTGTTACTGTCATCAGGAGGAAAGGCCAGCGGAGTCCATAGCGCGATTTCTGCGTCCGGGTACTGAAAGCCTTTCGGCATAACGCCCACGACTGTGAACAGGTTTCCGTTGAGCGTGATCGCCTGACCAATAATGTTTGCATCAGAGCCGAAACGACGCACCCACAATCCGTAACTCAAGACCGCGACACGGTGATTGCCGAATTGCTCTTCTTCGCGGCTAAACGCGCGGCCAAGAATTGGATTGACCTTGAGCACAGGGAAAAGGTCGGAAGAGGTCAACAACCCTCGGACTCGCTCAGGCTCATCACTGCCCGTGATGTTGTAGTTCTCATACTGATGAGCCGCCACATGATCGAAGACCTGATTGCGCTCTCTCCACACCTGAAAATCAGGTAGAGAGACATTCATGTCGGCCAGCCCTCTGGGATAGTTCGTCTCTTTGACGATCATTATCTGATCTGGATTATCGTAGGGCAACGGGCGCAACAGCACAGCATTGACCACACTGAAGATGGCCGTGTTTGCTCCGATGCCTAGCGCGAGCGCAATGATTGCGATTGCAGTGAAGGCGGGTCGCTTCATCAACATCCGCACGCCATAGCGCAGGTCTTTGAAAAAAGTCTCCATAATCCCCCGTATCAATTAAGAATTAAAAATTAGGAATTAAGAATTATTCTTCACGCCTTAATTTTTAATTCTTAATTCGTAATTCTTAATTGATTATTCGTAACGAAGCGCGACCATCGGATCGACTTTCGTGGCACGACGCGCGGGCACGAAACAGGCTCCCAGAGCCGCTCCTACGAGCGCGAGCGATGCGCCGATGAATGTTGTAAGGTCTGTCGCGCTGAGGCCGTAGAGGAAACTCGTCAAAACGCGCGTGACTACGAATGCCGCAGACAACCCCAAAGCTATCCCGATCAGAACGGGGACAATGCCTCGCCCCATCACGAGCTTCAAGATGTCTTTGCCCTCAGCGCCCAAAGCCATGCGAACGCCTATCTCGCGCGTGCGCTGGCTGACCGAATAAGCAACCACGCCGTAAATTCCTGTGACCGCCAGCGTCAGGGCAAGCAAGCTGAACATGCCGAGCAACATAGCTGCGAATCGTTCGGTCACGAGCAGATTGCCTATATGCCGGTCGAGCGTTCCCGTGTCGAAAAGCGGAACATTGCTGTCAATCGCGCTTGCCTCGCTCTCGACAGAAGCGAGCAGGTTCGATGGGTTGCCGCTTGTTCGCGCAATGAAAGTAATGCTTGAAAGAGTGCCCGCCTGACTGAGCGGCGTGTAGAGATATGGCAAAGGAGATTCGCGCAAGCTGTGATACTTGGAATCCTTCGCCACGCCTACGACTTTGACTTCGATGTTAGATATTTTGACCGACTGGCCGAGTGGGTCTCGACCGGGCCAGTACCTGCGCGCCATCGCTTCGTTGATGACGATGACCGGCTCGGTTCCGGGCCTGTCCGCGTTGCTGAAATCTCGACCGGCGACGATAGGAATGCCCATCGTTCGGAAGTAATTGACGCCCACCACATTCGTATCAATTGACATACGCTCGCCCGGCTGAGGCGTGTATCCGCTGACAGAGAAACTCTCTTTGTCAATGTCTGCGTCTACAGGAACGTTTATTGCCCAACTTGCGGACTCAACGCCGGGCAGCGATTCGACTCTTTCAGCCAGTTGTTCGTAAAATGACCCGGCTTGCGCTTTTGTGTATCGCAGGAGCCCGAGGTTCACAGTTGCGAGCGCGACGTTATGAGAATTGAAACCGGGATCAATTGCCAGCGCATTGCGAATGCTTCGGATGAAGAGGCCCGCGCCTACCAACAGCAGCAGACAGAGCGCGACCTGCGCCGTTACGAGCGCGTTGCGCAGGAAAGAGCGGCTGTGAGCTTGCGAAGCCTGATCTTTGAGCGCGGCGACCAGATCGGGCTTTGAAGCTTGAAGCGCCGGAGCAAGCCCGAAGATTATTCCTGTAACGAACGAAATCAAAAGCGTGAAGCCGAGCGCCGGAACATTCAGCTCGATTCCCAGTTTGCCGAGCGGAATGTCGCCGGGAAGGTGATATGCTTTCAGCAAATCAATTGCCCAGACGGCGACTAACAATCCGACCGCTCCGCCGATGAGCGCGAGCAGCACGCTTTCCGTAAGCATCTGGCGAACGATGCGGCCACGACCGGCTCCCAGAGCCAGTCTGACGGCAATCTCCTTGCGCCGCGCGGTCGCTTTGACCAGCAGCAGATTCGCAACATTCGAGCAGGCGATGGCGAGCGCGATTCCAACTGTGGCGGCAAGCAATCCTATGAACCTCAGAAAATCGCTTCGGCTGCGTATTCCGGTCGCGGCGGTCGTGACCGGACTCAATTCGATGGAAAAATCTTTGGGAGTGCCTTGAGCATATGCCTGTTCTTGCCGTGTCGCCAATAGATTCAATTCGGATTGTGCCTGTTCAAGGCTTACGCCGGGTTTCAGCCTGCCAATCACGCGGAGCCAACCCCAGCCGCGCATATCAAGATTCAGTCGAGTGTA
>DATEKX010000278.1:0-5870 GCA_035277165.1 Blastocatellia bacterium
ATTGACTTAAAACTTGCTAAATTGAAATTCTGTAATCGCTACGCGATCCGGGCAGGGACAAGCCCTGCCCCTACCTTTTGAATAAATCAATCAGCATAGTCGGCTTGTCTGTCTTTATCGCATCAACGCCGAGCAATCGCATCGCTTGAGCAATGTCAGGCGAATCTACAGTCCACACCCAAACCTCTACGCCCGCCTTATGCGCAAGCTCGACGATTTCGTGCGAAAGTTTTTTGTAGGAAACGGAGATTGAATGCGGCCTGAACTTCAGCACTCGCTCAAGCGATTCAGAGTAAGGCACAGTCCCATCGTAGCCGGGATTGATGTGCAGCTTGATTCGCCTGCCTAATGCCGTGCGCAGTTTCTCAGCCGTCTTCAGGTCGGGCGGTTCAAGCACGACGCGGTCGAGTTCAGCAAAGCTTTTCAGCATCGCAATCGTTTTGTCCACCAGATCATCGAATCGCGCACAGCGTTTAAGCTCGATGTTGAGCAGCCCTGATCTCACCTGTGTAAGCAGGTCGCTCAAAGCCGGGGCTCTACGCCCGCCCGTGTCTTCGCCCACGGGCATAAGCGTCTGCGCGGCGAGGTCTGAATAATTCATGTCAGAGATCAACCGCGTTCGCTGCGCCGGGGCTAGACCTTCGACGCGACCGTAATAATCATCGTGATAAATGATGACTACGCCATCGCGCGTCAATCGAATATCGGTTTCGATGCCAGCCGCGCCTATGCGAACCGCCCGCTGGAAAGCGGCGATGGTGTTTTCAGTAGATTCCATCGCGCCGCCTCGATGCGCGATTATCATAGGCTTTCCGGTCGCAGCAGTCCTGTAAACGGCGCTTTGAATTTGCGCGACACTGCTGACGCTTGATGAAAGAGCAAACGTGATGAACGCAAACAGCATCAAGCGCAAAGAGTGTTTTCGATTTTGTTTGATCGGATTCAACATTAATTCCTCGCCTGAGTTTCAGCGGGTGGATTGCAACAAACAAAAGCATTATGCAAAGAACCGGCTTGGTCATAAACCATCACGCGCTTGCTTCAAAATGCTTTTTCAACTTTTGATAAGTAGTTGACAATTCTTCGGGCAGCACTCGCGTTTCGCCCACTATCGAAACGAAATTCGCATCGCCAACCCATCGCGGAACCACATGCAGGTGAAGGTGATCTGCGACGCCCGCGCCCGCGCTGCGGCCAAGATTCATGCCTATGTTGAATCCGTCGGGGCGATATTCTGCTTCGAGCGCTACCTGCGCGCGTTTCGTCAGATTCATCATTTCGGTCGTCGTGGCTTCGCTGATCGAAGCAAGCGAGGCGATGTGCTCATAGGGCGCTATCATAAGGTGACCGCTCGTGTAAGGGAACAGATTGAGAATCACGAAATTCAACTCGCCGCGATAGACGATGTAGTTCTCGTCATCCTTTTGCGGCTCCTGCACTCGGCAAAAGACGCAGCTTTCTTCGCTGCCAGCCGTCGAAATGTATTTATATCGCCACGGGCTAAAGATGTGTTCCATATCTATTTTATAAAACAAAGGCGCGGCCCGAATTCGTTTCGGGTCGCGCCACTGTTAGAGCGTGCGTAAGCTAAAGAAGCGATTGCTTATTCGTCGCTTTCCTTGTTTTCTGATGTGTTGGTCTGCAGGTTCTTGAACATCTCGCCGAGGGTCGCCATCCCGCCGCCTGTTTCATGATAAGTGCGAACATCTTCGGGATCGTTCTCCTTACCGACAGCGCGCGCCGACAGCCCTATCTTCTTCTGCGATGGATCGAGCTTGAGTATCTTGAACGGCAAGACCTGCCCGATCTTCACTGCATCTTCGGGCTTCTCGACTCGCTCGTCGCTCAACTCCGAAACGTGGCACAATCCTTCGATGCCCTCTTCGATCTCGACGAACGCGCCGAAGTTGGCAAAGCGCACAACCTTGCCTTGCACTACGTCGCCCAGACGATGCGTCTCAAAGAAACGATCCCAGGCATTCGGCTCAAGGTCTTTGATCGACAGCGAAAGCCTGCGACCATCCACGTCAATGTTTGTGATGACCGCATCAACTTGCTGGCCTTTTTTCAAAACATCAGACGGATGCTTGATTCGCTTGGTCCAGGAAATGTCGGACACGTGAACGAGCCCGTCTATCCCGTCTTCTATCTCGACGAACGCGCCGAAATCCGTTAGCGAACGAACTTTGCCTGTCACGCGCGACCCGATGTGATAGCGCGCGGGCAATGTCTCCCACGGGTCTTCTGTGACCTGTTTGAGTCCGAGGCTGATGCGGCGATTATGAGAATCAACGTCGAGCACGACCGCTTCGACTTCCTGACCGATAGACAACAACTTCGATGGATGTTTGAGGCGCTTTGACCAGGTCATCTCCGTGACGTGCACTAAACCTTCGACGCCGGGTTCGATTTCGATGAACGCGCCGTAATCGGTAAGGCTCACCACCTTGCCGGAAACGTGCGACCCTTTGGGGAATCGCTCCGCAACCGATTGCCACGGGTCGGGCATCAGTTGCTTGTAGCCGAGCGAGATTCGCTCTTTGTCGCGGTCGAACTTCAACACCTTGACCTGTATCTGGTCTCCGATTTTGATTATGTCTGCGGGCGATTGTATCCGGCCCCAGCTCATATCAATTATGTGAAGCAATCCGTCGATTCCGCCCAGGTCAATGAACGCGCCATAGTCCGTAATGTTCTTGACGGCTCCTTCAAGCACCACGCCTTCTTCGATGTTGCCGAGCGTTTCACTCTTCTTTTTGTTGGTGCTCTCTTCGAGAACGGCTTTGCGCGAGACGACTACATTGCCGCGCTTGCGGTTAATCTTGATGACGCGAACCTCGATGTCCTGGTTCATGAATGTTTCGAGGTTGCGCACGGGGCGGACATCAATCTGCGAGCCGGGCAGGAATGCAGCCACGCCTTCGAGATCAATTTTAAGCCCGCCTTTGATTCGCTCGACGACACGGCCCGTGATCGTTTCGTGTACCTGATGCGCGCGGCGCAGTCTGTCCCAGGATTGCTGCTGCATGGCAGCCGCACGCGACAGTATCGCGTAGCCTTCCTGGTTTTCGAGGCTCTTGATGAGCACATCAACTTCATCGCCGCGTTTGACCGTGATATTGCCCTGGCGATCAACAAACTCTTCACGCGCAACAACGCCTTCGGATTTATAGCCGATGTCTACGAGCACGTACTGATCAGAGATGCCCACGACTGTGCCGCGAACGATCTCGCCTTCCTGTTTGGAAGCAGCAGTCTCTTTCTCGTAGTTATCAAGCAGGGCGCTGAAATCGCCGCCGCCAGATTCGGCATCGTTAGCTTGTTCGGCTGTCGAATCATCGCTTGTTTGAGTCTCGCTACTTTGAGCCGGGGTATTGGCATCGGTCGCAGCGCGCGTCTCTTCGGCTGCGGTGTCTGGGCCGGTGGCCTGATCGAGCGAAGCGGTCTCTTCTTTGGCGCTATCGGCCACCGCGCTCGCACCGGACTGGTTTACATTATCTGTCGCCATTAATCGCTACTCCTCCTCAACTGCCGTATTCAGATGTCTTGGAACTGTTTGTCTCATAAGTATGCTTCATCGGCTTCTATCCTTCAAGCCTTTGCAGTCAATGTACAGGGCTGAGGATTGATGCAACCGCAAGAGCGAGCACTACAGCTTTAGCTCAAGGTGTCGCTGATGCTGCGGAACTCTCTTCTCTCAACGAGAGCGTGGGAGGACACTGGATGCACGCGCCTGTTTATACGTCGCTTCATACTAATGAGGCAAGGCAGAACTCTACACTTTCGCGACAGGCGTGTCAAGCAATCGCAAGACCTCAATCCGCGCAATTAATTTCCTTGCGCAACCGGGGCGCAACTATAGTAGAATGCCAACCGATGAGATGGTGAAAAGCACCTGTCGTCAGATGATTGCAGCTAATTAAGTAGTAACGTCAGCAAATCGCGTACTGGATCAACAGCAGCGCAATCCGGTACTGCTCACAAATCGTAGCGCTGCGCCTGAATCAAGACCGGGAGCCGAGTTAATGCGTTACCACCCGGAGAAGGTGAAAACAAGTTGGAAGCGCCTGTATGAAGAGAGATACCAAGAACAAGTTTGCCCTGCTGGATTCTTCTTCATTTAAGCGAGTGGCTGAACTGGAAAAACAAAGCGGATTGCAGCAACAAGTCCTCTTAGAATTAATCAAAGGACTTAAAACAAAACAGGACATCATTGAATTAGCCACGCGCCTTGTGACCTTAGTCGAGCATAATTATCTGCACCACCGATTTGAGGTCGTCGAATCAGTCAGTCGGGCATTGATAAACCTGCCTGTGCCCGGATCGTTTAAACAAGTCGGGCACTATTACCTGACTATGTGCATAAAATATCAGGGCAGGCTCGATGAGGCGCAAAAGCAATTCGAAGCCCTCGCAGATACAATCGCGCATCGTTATAAAAGTCGCGCAATCATATCTCTTGCAGGCATGGCTTCTGAAAAAGGCGATTTCAAATCCGGGCTGCCGCTTTATGTCGAAGCCAGCCGGGTTGCGGGAACCGAAGGGACGTATGACCCATCCGTAAAGATCATTGCTCAACGAATGATTGCCGTAATCAAGAGCATAGAGGGCGATCATAAAGGCGCGCTGGCTGATTTAAACAGCATGTTTCCGCTTGTTCGCGCATTAAGCCTGCGGGAACCTTATCTGCTTTACGAACATCTCAACAGCCTTGCAGTAGAGCTTGCAGAAGCAGGCCGTCTGGAAGAAGCCCTACGCGCATCCGAGACGGCCCTTCGAAGCCCTTACGCTCACGCTTATCCTCAATGGCGGGAAACGCGTGATGAGATTCGAATGAAATCCCAGCGCGCATCCAGATCGTTTGTTGTAAACGTTCAATTGCCGCCTGTGGCAGACAACGTCGTGCACCTGCCATTTGGCAACGCCAGCTCGCCGCAATCATTCAGTCCGAGCTCGAGGCGAGCGCGTGTAATCAACTTTAAAGAGTGGACTAAGATGTCTAAAGAAGATGATGATACCCCTCGGCCAAAACTCGCTCGCCCTCAAACGCAGCAAATGACTTTATCAGAAAAACAGGCAAAGCTATTGAGATTGATCTACGATGACAATGTGACAGAGGAGTTTCTGGACAAGCTCTTGAAAACCGTCGAAGAGATAGCATTGAGCAAACAGGCGAATACCTAATCCAACCGGGCCAAGCCCTCAAATATCTATGGTCGCTTAATGGCCTTTACACAATGAAATTGCAACCTGTTTTCTGCTTGCGACAGGTCAGTCGTTAAGGTATACTCGCCTCCTTATGAATTGATCAGTTAAATTTTTGAATCTTTGAGCCTTAACTATAGCCCGGCGCATATCTTGCGCGAAATAATGTGACACCTTTTTATTTTGCCGATCAGACTTATAAATGAACGTGCATATTCGCAATTCAACGAGCAACCGATGAAGTTGCTGCACTGAATAAGTCAGGATAACATTTAACCTGCTTCCCTCAGGTTACGTAATCCTGAAAACGTTTCCGTCTAGCCCTCTCACGGCCACCAAGCAGGCCGCTACAGGCTGTGGGTTTCTAACATTTCGAGGTTCTGTATTGATGTATCGTGTGGTGTTTCCCTGTACTCTATTCTTGCTTATCGCCATCATCAGCATACCTGCCTACTCGCATCCTGAGATCGAGGCGCGCTCGCCCGTCGAATGGATGAAAGGTTATACGCTTGTACTTGTTGATGCCCGTTCAAAGAGCGAGCTTGCTGATGCGCGCGATTTCATAATCGCTCAAGGCGGCACGGTGGCCGTTGTCCTTCCGCCTCACGCAATACTCGGATGGATCACGCCGGAGGTCAGCTCAAAAATAGTTGGCCGCCATGGGA
>DATEKX010000279.1:0-3038 GCA_035277165.1 Blastocatellia bacterium
GAAGCTCCTGAAAAAGTTCAGGCAGCGATGGTCGCCCTTGATGCTCATACGGGAGAGATTCTCGCGATGGTTGGTGGCCGCAGTTATGACGAGAGCCAGCTTAATCGAGTGACGGATTCGATGCGACAACCCGGCTCGACGTTCAAGCCGTTTGTTTACGCAGCCGCGCTTGGAAGCCGATCATACACGGCTGCGAGCTTGCTTTCAGACACGCCGCAAACTTTCGCTTTCGATGGCGGTCGCGCTGAATATAAACCATCCAACTATCACGGCGGATTCTCGAATCGTGATGTGACTTTGCGCGAAGCGCTCGCTCGCTCGCTCAATGTTCCGACGGTCGAACTGGCTATGAGAATCGGCATGGGCAATATTGCGAAGCTCGCCGAGGAGTGCGGATTAGATAAGCTCCGGCCTTATCCTTCGATGGCATTGGGCACGAGCGAAGTAACGCCGCTTGCGCTTGCGGGCGCGTATACATCGTTTGCCAATGACGGCATGGCCTTGCGACCAGTCCCAGTCAAAAGCGCAGCTTCAGCAAGTCAGGATGGATCGAGCGATAAAGTCTCGGCAACGGGCGTTCGCGTTTTCTCTCCGCAGGTCGCTTATTTGATGACGAACCTCATGCAGTCGGTTGTTGATTCGGGCACGGCTTCAAAGCTGCGCGGGATGGGAATTAAAGGCGCGATGGCAGGGAAGACCGGCACGTCGAACGACGGATGGTTCGTAGGGTATACGCCGAACATAGTTTGCGTTGCGTGGGTAGGATTTGATGATAACCGCGATCTTCGGATGAAAGCTTCGGACGCGGCGCTGCCGATGTGGGCTGATTTCATGAAGCAAGCGCTCGATTTGCGTCCCGGTCTTGGCGGCGATTCGTTCACAAAGCCCGGTGGGCTGGTAACAGTCGAAATCGATCCGGCCACAGGATACGTTGCCGGGCCGGACTGCCCCGACCATCGTCAGGAACTTTTTATATCAGGCACGGAGCCGTTTGCTCAGTGCAGTCACCAGACGGAAGCTCTTGCTGATGCGTTGACTTCACCTTATGAACAGTTTTCATCCGAATCTGAATTGCAAGACGTGATGTCTTCTGGACAAACTACTCTGGATATTTGCGTTGAGTCGGGGTTAGTCGCTTCGTCCCAGTGTAAGCACACAATCAAGAAAACTTTTGAGTCGGGCTATGAGCCTAGAGATTTCTGTCGCGGCGAACACGACAAGGCGAAACCCGCAGAGCCGCCGATGCTTGATCCGATAACTCGTCCAGAGAGCGAAAAACGAAGTTCATCGGGCATGAGCAGTTCATCGCGCCCGCCGAATGAAAAGCAATAGCGCATCTTAACTGTATCGAACTGAGGCAAGCCACATTGCATCACAAGATTGTTGATACCGGGCTACAACTTTTCACGCAACCACTGAATCCTATACAATAGCTACTAATCGAACATCTGGGTCGGGGAACGTAGATTGCAGACCTGAAATCATAGAATCATTTCGGAGGGCAATATGAAAAAGATGCGAAATCGGACTACGAGCATCGTACTTCTGGCAATTATGCTTGCAATGCCTTTGGGAGTTCTGGCGCAAACAAAGGTTGTAGCCCCAAAGAACCCTTACGCTGTAAGCAAGGACGTTGAACTCGGACGGCAAGCCGCACAGGAAGTTGAGCGTCAGCTTCCTCTCGTCAATGATAATTCAGTGCAATATTATGTTGAGCGAATCGGGCGACGGCTCGCAGAGTCAATCCCGTCCGAGTACCAGCATTCTGAATTTCGGTATTCGTACAAAGCGGTTGATGTGAGCGATGTGAACGCATTCGCTTTACCCGGCGGCTTCACATACGTCAATCGAGGGTTGATCGAAACGGCACAAAACGAAGGTCAATTGGCTGGCGTAATCGCGCACGAAATCAGCCACGTCGCATTGCGACACGGCACTGCGCAAGCTGCAAAGGCTCAAAAATATCAAGCCGGTTCGGTCGCTGCTCAAATTCTCGGCGCAGTAATTGGCGGCGGCGCTGGGCAGGTGGTCGGTGGATTGGGGCAAATGGGAATCGGCGCGGCTTTTCTGAGGTACAGTCGCGATTATGAGCGACAGGCCGACACGCTCGGCGCACAGATAATGGCTCGCGCAGGATATGACGCGCGCGAGCTTGCCAACATGTTTCGCATACTTGAATCGCAAGGCGGGAAGAGTGGCCCTGAGTGGATGAGCAGTCACCCGAATCCCGGCAATCGCTTTGAAGCAATCAATCGAGAAGCTTCGATGCTTCCGGTAGATAACCCTGTTCGCGACACGGGCGAGTTTCGTCGCATACAGGCGAGGTTGAGAGAAATGCCTCGCGCCCGCTCGATGAATGAAGCATCCCGCAGCGGCGGAAACAACACTCGCTATCCGAACGACAATCGTGATTCGCGTTATCCAGATGACCGTGACTCGCGCTATCCGAATGACAACAGCAGGCTTGATCCGAGAAGAGTCGAATATCCGTCTGCACGGTTCAGGGCTTATACGGAAGGCAATCTCTTCCGCATCTCTGTGCCGGAGAACTGGCGCGAGATGAACGACGGCAGCGGAGTAACCTTTGCTCCCGAAGGCGCATATGGAAATGTTCAAGGCCAGTTCGTCTTCACGCACGGAGTGCAGGTCGGCACGACTCGCGCAGAGAGCAATAATTTGCAAACGGCGACCGACCGTTTTCTAAATGGTCTTGCACAGGGCAATCGCAACCTGCAACAGCAGGGCGGCTATCAACGCACAAACTTTGGAAACCGCAACGGATTGGGTGTGACTTTGAGCAATATCTCAGAAGCCACTGGACGGCGCGAAGTGGTAAGCATAATGACTACCATGTTGCGCAACGGCGATCTGTTCTACGTGGTCTTTGTCGCGCCGCAAGACGAGTATAACAGGTATCAAAACGTCTTCGGCCAAATCGCGCGCAATATCGAGATAGCCAATTAGAAGAATCGAAGCCGCGATGAAAAGAAAGGCCCGCATCAAGCGGGCCTTTTGCTTATTAGATCGAATTACAATCG
>DATEKX010000280.1:0-5805 GCA_035277165.1 Blastocatellia bacterium
TATTCTCAAGAGCATGGAAGAGCTTGAAAAACTGGAAGCCGAGTTGAAAGAGAAGGCTCCTGACGTAGATCGCAAACGAGTAGAGGTTGACCAGAGCCTTTCGGCTCTCGATATCGAACGCGGTGAATTGGAACAGCAGATTGCCGCCTTTGGGGAGCGCAGAAAACAGATCGCCAGTCAGATACCGAAACCCCTCTTCGCCACATATGATCGAATGGCGCGTGGCAGGCGAGGGCAGGCGCTGGCAGAAATTCGCAGCGACGGTATTTGTTCGGCCTGCCGTGTGAAAATCCGGCCCAAGGTTTTCAGCGACGTTCGCAAAGGTGAGCAGATGATCACTTGCGAAAACTGCGGTCGAATTCTTTATTATCGAACTGAAGCTGTTCAATCCGTCGAAGCTGCAAGCCAGGATTGAATAGCAACTACAAGCGATAAGTGACGAGTGGCGAGTAAGAGAAAAAGCTTAGTCATTCTTGCTCGTTACTCGTCACTTGTCACCTGCCACTTATTATTATGATGGGACAAGCGCCCAAGAGGCTACAAATCGAAGGGGTCAACGAATTCTGGTTCAGGCCCGGTGAGGACACGCTTGAAGCAGCCGCGCGAGTGTATCGTCCGGCCATGCTTATCGAATGCAGTGTGAACTTTCGCAGCCTTCGCGCAGGGCTTAATCATTCCGAAGAGCGCAACTATGCTGCCTGGATTCCTGAGTCCGACATGGCGATAGACTGGGATCAGCCTGCGGCAGATTTCAACGAGCGCTCGCAGTTGACCGTACTGCCCGACTCGAAAATCGGCTACTGGCAGGGCGACTATCAAACGACAAGAGAAGACTTCGATCAGTTTGACGAAGAGCTGGTTGACAAGCTCGCGCGCAACGAACGGCTGCGTGTTTTTTTCAATCCTGTCTTCGGGCTCTTTTCTGCGCCGGGCGACGAGTTGGAAGAATTTCTCGCGCGAGTGGCCGAAGCCGCGCTCGGTCGCGTCGAGCCTGAGATGAAAAGCCTTCGCAACCGATTCGAGCTTCAGCTTGAACAGGTGCGCGAGGCGCAGGCGGCACGCGGACTGGCTGCCGAAAACCTCAGCCTCGAAAGTTTGATCTCGCATAAACTGCACCTGTTTGAGAGCGAGAACAGAATGGCCGACATGTTTTCGACGCTTGCGGGCGTCGTGTTCGGCACAACCGAGTTGCGCTCTCAGTCCGAGCCTTACGAATGGGAAGAAGCAGAATTGCGCGAAGACCTCGACCGCGTCGAGCAGGAAGCAAGCGAGGCACTGCGCGCCCTCTACAGCGAATACATGACGCTCGCCAACGAATACGACGTTTTCGAAATAGGACTACAGCCCGATAACCTACAGGTCATCCGTCGAGTGCTTTTATGGGTGCCAATAAACTCTGGTCAGTAAACAGTGGCCAGTGGTCAGTGGCTCGCATATAATAAGCGACTGACCATCAACTACTGACTGCTGGCCACTGTTTATGCACGAGCTTCCTCAGCGAATCGGAATCATCACCAAGCCGAACGAACCGCGCGCGGCTGAACTGGCAGCGCACATTGCAGAGTGGGCCGCCGAACACGAAATCAATCTCTTTGTAAACGACCGCGTGAAAACTTTGCCGCCCGGCACATTTTCGGCCTCAGCCAGAGACATTGCGGACAACTGCGAAGTGCTGGTCGCGTTGGGAGGCGACGGCACTATGATCGCTACTGCGCGGCTCGTAAGCGGGCGCGGCACTCCTGTGCTCGGCGTCAATCTGGGCACGCTCGGTTATCTGACAGAATTCGCGGTCGAAGACGTGATACCGGCGCTCGAAGCCGTAGTTCGCGGCGAATATGAAATAGATCGCCGGATGATGCTCGATTGGCGAGTAGTGCGCGATGGAGATCAGGTCGGCGCGGGCACTGCGCTCAACGACATCGTGGTGAACAAGTCTGCGCTGGCACGGATAATTGATATTGATTGCACGGTCGGCAATCACTATGTCACGACGTATCGCGCCGATGGATTGATAATAGCAACACCTACTGGTTCGACGGCGTATAATTTATCGGCAGGCGGGCCGATCATCGCGCCGGGCGTAGAGGCAGTTGCAATCGCTCCGATATGCCCTCACACGCTGACCAACAGGCCGCTCGTGTTGCCGCATCAGGCTGAGATCAGGCTGCGAATAAACACGCGCGAGCAGGAGGTGATGCTCACCTCAGACGGTCAGACAGGAATGCCGTTGGTGTCGGATGATCGCGTTGAAATCAGAAAGAGCGCGAAAACGTTCAATACAATATTGGCGAAGGACAGAGATTATTTCGACATCCTGCGCAACAAGTTGAAATGGAGCGGGCGCTGAATCAGATGCCGTCTATCCAGCGAGGTTGAAATGCTGTTCCCAATCGGAGATGACAATCAAGGCAGGCTGACTACGCCCTATGTGGTTTACATAATCATCGCGATCAATGCGGTGGTGTTTCTGTTTTTGCAGCAGGCTATGTCGTCCCGGCAGGGTGAACACTTCACAAGCGGCTACTCTGTCGTACCCGTTGAGATTACCACAGGCGTAGACCTGACAGAGCCTGTCGTGTTGACCAATGCAGAGCCAGTCCGCGACGAGCGCACTGGCCGATTGCAGCGCCCTGTCATCTATGAAGCCCCCGGCCCAAGCCCTATTTATTTAACATTGCTTACGGCAATGTTTATGCACGGCGGTTGGTTACATATCCTCGGCAATATGCTTTACCTCTGGATATTCGGCGACAACATCGAAGACAATTTCGGACACGGAAAGTTTCTGATCTTTTATTTGATCTGTGGGCTGGTTGCATCATTCGCTCAGATCATGGTTGACCCCTCCTCACCTGTTCCCTCGCTCGGCGCATCGGGCGCAATCGCAGGCGTGCTCGGCGCATATCTCGTGATGTTTCCGCACAACCGCGTGCGCACCATCGTACCGTTATGGATTATTGCGACTATAGTCGAGCTTCCAGCGATAATCGTACTTGGCTTCTGGATAGTCATACAAATTTTCTATCAGTACACCTCATCCTATCAGTCGAGTCATAGCGGAGGCGTAGCTTACATGGCGCACATCGGCGGATTTCTGGCGGGAATAGTGCTCTCGTTCATCTTTCGCAACCGACAGCCGAAACAAGATATGCCTTACTATTACGAGCAGAGATAACAATTTCGGATATGGCTTCTTAGATTTATGATCATCCTCGACAACCTGACAAAGATTTATCATCCAACCACAGCCGTAGACCATATCAGCCTGGTGATTCCTTCGGGCCAGTTGGTCGGCTATCTCGGCCCGAACGGCGCTGGCAAATCAACTACTGTGAAGATGCTGACGGGCATGATAGCGCCTACCGGCGGGCGCGCGGAGATTTACGGGCTGGATGTTCAACGCAACAACATCGAGATCAAACGAATGATCGGCTACGTGCCCGAATCGGGCGCGCTGTACGAAACGCTGACGGGCCGCGAATATCTTGAGATGATCGGCAGATTGTATGGGCTGGATGAGCGAGTCATCAAAGACCGCATACTGAAGTTCAGCGATTTCTTCGAGCTTAGCCCGGACACGATTGATCGCAAATTGCTTTCAGCCTACTCGAAAGGGATGCGGCAGAAGGTAGTAATATCTGCCGCGCTCATTCACAATCCGCGCGTGATATTTTTCGACGAACCGTTGAACGGCCTCGACGCGAGCACCCAATTGATGTTCAAAACTCTGATTAAAAATCTAGCTGCCGAAGGCAAGACGATTCTCTACTGCTCGCACATACTCGACGTAGTCGAACGCACTTGCGACCGCATAGTCATCATAGATCGCGGACGCGTGGTGGCAGACGGCACGCTGGCAGAGCTTCAGACTTCGAGCGGCGAGGGGTCGCTTGAACGCATCTTCAACAAGCTCACAGCGCACACAGACCTCGAAGAGCGCGCGGAAGAGTTCTCAAAGACCTTCAGTTTTTAACCAACATGAGCCTTAGATCAGCAACCATAAGCCGAATGGCGCGGCACGACGTAGATGCTCGCCAGTTGATGACGCTGCTGTCGGTTTATCTCAAACAAGACCTTCGCGGCGGCAAAGCTTTCATGCAGTTCGGCGCGCGCGAATATATCAAATCCAATATCGCTTTGCTTATGCTGACGGGAATGTACCTGTTCTTTGGATTCATGATGGGTATGGCCGTCTTTGCTACGGGCCTCGATGTTTTTCACTATTCGGTTTTCATACTTACTTTCACACTTTTCGTCATCGCGCTTGCGATGCTGGCTGAATCCGGCAACGTCATCTTTAACGAGAAAGAGGCGGATGTGCTCGGCCATCTTCCACTAAGCCCGCGAACTTATTTTGCTGCAAAAGTGTTGAATCTTTTTCTGTTCACTCTTCTGCTTGCGGCAGCGGCAAATCTGTTTCCTGCGATAATGGGCATCTGGGCGACAGGCTCGAACCTGCTGTTTGTGCTCGCTCACGCGCTGTCAGCCGCACTTGTCGCGCTGTTTGCAACAGCGTTGATCGTTACAAGCTACGGGCTGCTGATGCGTTACGTGAGCCGCGAGCGATTCGACAACATAGTCACTTATAGTCAGGTCGCGCTCGTGTTGTTTTTCATGTTCGGGTTTCAAATCCTGCCGCGCATTCTCGGCACTAATAAAATGATCTTCGCGCCGGGCTTTCAATGGTATTACCTGCTCTATCCGCCCGCGTGGTTTTCGGGCGTGACACTTCTGTTAATCGGCAAACTTGAATTGAAATGGCTGGCGCTTGCAGGGCTTGCAACATTGTCGCTGGTCACGCTCGGCACTGTTGCCATTCGCAAAGTCTCGCGCGACTACTCGTCATTCATTTCAAATCTTGCTTACAGCGAGGGCAAGCCTGAGCCTGAAGGAAGTCGTGTTCGACAAGTCGAGCGAGTCGGCGCGCGAAGTTTCACACAAACCATCAAGACGTTTTTTTTATCCAACACCACAGAGCGAGCGGTCTTTGAGCTTGTCTCGACTTATCTGCGGCGCAACCGCGAAGTCAAAGTCCGGCTCTACCCGTCGCTTGCTTATTTCATCTTCATTCCGCTGCTTGCGATATTTACAGAGGGGCTGCCGGACCCATTCATCAATCAAAGCTTCAGCGCATATGCGCTGATGGCGGCGTTGATGATCTGCTACATCTCGCTGACGGCCATTGAAGGAATGATCTTTTCAGAGCACCACCCAGCGGCATACGTTTATCGTGTCGCGCCTATCAAAAAACTTGGCGACGTTCACAGTGGGTTCAGAAAAGCAGTGATGGCGTGGATAACACTGCCGGGATTTGTCGTGTTGTTTGTGATTTATTCAATCCTGTGGCACGATCCCGTGCATGCTGTGATGACGCTCGCGCCGTGGGTAGCGATTACGCCCGCCGTGCTTATGATTCCATTCCTCATGCGCGAAGTGCTGCCGCTGTCGCGCAAGTATCAAAAAGGCCAGCAAACGGCGCGCAATTTTACGCTCTTTCTTTCCTGTTTCATCGGCCTTTCGATTGTTGCCGCGTTTCAAGTCATGGCTATAAGGGAACACATTCCCTTCCTCGACATGGACTTTCCATACTGGCTCTTCATCGTGTGCACGGCAATAGCATCCATCACTTTGTACAAAATCCTGCGCGTGTTGAGCGGCGAATCAAAACCGGTTCAACCGTCTGACCTCAACAGTTGAAGCAGGTCGCGCGGGGCTGCTACACTTTTGTTTTGTTTGCGCAGTCGGAAACCAAACAATCCTGAAACCTGGCCGCACGCGGCCAGTCTAAAACCTCTCAGGTAATCT
>DATEKX010000281.1:0-2788 GCA_035277165.1 Blastocatellia bacterium
GCGATAGCTGGAAAATCGTTCACGATCACACTTCGTCGTCATGACCTATAGCAATTTGCAATTGAATGAGAGATGTAGGGGCAGGGCTTGTCCCTGCCCGAATCGCCGACAGGCGATGACTGTCATGGTCTTGCCACCATCCGGGCAGGGACAAGCCCTGCCCCTACAATTGGTGATGGGTCGCACTCTATTGCAAATCGCTATAGAACTCGAAATCCACGGCCCCAAGCACATCACAAAGCTGTTGCATCTTCATCACTACGGGCAGGTGGTCGTCGTGGCGCTGGTATTTCTGTAGCGCGTCCAGGTCGTCATATGTGCCGATTATCACGCCGTCCCACGAACGCTGCGAACGTAGCACATCGAGTCCTACTTCAAACTCGCGAATCACGTCAATCTTGTTCGGCAAATCGCGCAACTCGCCTATGACGGCCTGCCGTTCACTTTCGCTCGCCTCCGGCTTGAATTTAAAAAACACAACATGCTTTATCATTTTTCCGCTCCTGTTTTGTTGTAATTTGATTTGAACTCATAACATTGGACACTCGCGCCCTGCTGTTATAATACTCATTGTAGATCAACCGAAAAGGAAACCGAATGTCGAAGATCAAAGTATTGTCGGATTCGCTCGCCAACAAAATCGCGGCGGGCGAAGTAGTCGAACGGCCCTCGTCTGTCGTTAAAGAGTTGCTTGAGAATTCTCTCGACGCCGGAGCGCGAAAGATCAGCATCGAAGTGGAATCGGGCGGCAAGCGGCTGATTCGCATAGTTGATGACGGCGAAGGCATGACGCGCGATGACGCAATCACAGCCTTTGAGCGTCACGCTACATCAAAGCTGCGCACGGCGGAAGACCTCGAAACAATCACGACGCTCGGCTTTCGCGGCGAAGCGCTGCCTTCGATTGCATCAGTCTCGCGCCTCTTCCTGCGCACAAAAACCAAAAGCGATGTCGAAGGCACAGAAGTGGAGTTCAACGGCGGCAAACTCGTAGCCGTGCGCGACATCGCCTGGCCGGGCGGCGCAGAATTTGAAGTGAAAGATCTGTTTTTCAATATTCCTGCTCGTCGCAAATTCTTAAAGAGCGACGCGACCGAAAGCTTTCATATTACAAATCTCGTCCAACATTACGCGCTGGCCAATCCACAGCTTGCTTTTCTGCTTGTCAACAACGGGCGAGAAGCGATTAGCGTCGCGCCTGCCGGTTCGCTGAAAGAGCGCGCGTACCAGATACTAGGCGGCGCTCTGCTGAAGAAACTGCTTGAAGTCAGAGGCGTATCGAATGGCCTCAGAATTGAAGGGTTTGTGTCGAACCCGCAAGAGCAGCGTTCGTCGCGCGACGCGCAGTATATGTTCGTCAATCGCCGTTTTGTGCGAGACCAACTGATAGGCCGCGCGCTGTCGGGAGCCTATCGCTCGATGATGCCTTCGGGCGCTTATCCCGCTGCTGTGCTGTTCGTCGAAGTGCCGCCGCTGGAAGTTGATGTTAACGTTCATCCGGCAAAGACCGAAGTGCGATTCCTGCACGAAGGCGCGATTTTAGCTTTCATCCGTGATGCGATTGCAGAAGCGATTAAAGCGACTGAGCCTGTCACTAGATTAAGGAGCGGAGAGGAAATAACTGCATCGCTTCAAATCAACAACCAGCCGCCTCAATACGCGCAACGCGATACTGCGATTGATCGAAGCATCGTGACCCCATCGCTAAATTCGAGCAGCAGTCAGTCTGCCGTTGCTTCGCGTTCGGAGGCTTCGGAAACTCAATCACCTTTTATTGCAACTGAAGCGACGCAAGCGCCAGAGCCGGTTATTGATAACTCGAATTATTTTGCCGAACAAACCGAGTTGAGTTCATACGAATCATCAAGCGATCAAATACCGGCGGCGCGCGTGAGCGATGAAGCAGAAGCTCAAGTGCTTCCCGAAATGGGACACGGCATCAAACCGATGGGCCAGATCAGAGACAGTTATGTCATCGCCACTGATGAAGAAGGATTGCTGCTCGTCGATCAACACGCAGCGCACGAGCGCATACTGTTCGAGCAATTCCGCGATGTGAGACTCGCGCGTGCTGTGGAAGTTCAACCATTGCTCATCCCCGAAACGCTCGATCTAAGCCCCGCCGAAGTAGAAGCCTTCAACGTCATTCAAGCCGAGCTTGAGAGCATGGGCATAGAGGCAATGCAGCTTTCAGGTCGCACGATTGCAATTAAGACTGCTCCATCGGGATTAACGTCGAATGATGTTTTAACGCTCGTGCGGGAATTGCTCGCAGTAGTCGAGCGCGAGCGGCGGAATTTTACAGTCGAGCGCATACGCGACGAGATAGCCGCATCGCTTGCCTGCAAAGCGGCAATCAAAGTGAACATGCCGCTCACGACTGAAAAGATGCAGTGGTTGATTGACGAGTTGATGAAGACTAAGAACCCGATGACCTGCCCGCACGGTCGGCCAAGCATAATGCGGATGGAACTGCGCGACATCGAACGCGGGTTTAAACGCCCAGTATGACAAAGAATTAAAAATTAAGAATTAAAAATTAAAAATCAAGGTGGCGGCGGAGCCAACTCTGCAAAGATTCTTAATTCTTAATTCTTAATTCTTAATTTCTTCTTTGTCGCGTCTTCTGATTGAACTGAGGAAATTTCGAGCCTGCTCCCAACTGAGCGATCAATGTGCGCGCTTCTTCAAGCAGTCGCCGTCTTACTACTGCGCGCAGTCGCCCGCTACGATCTACTGTGAAATGTTCGATAAGCAACATCGTGCGATGCCAGCTTGATTCCAACTC
>DATEKX010000282.1:0-4128 GCA_035277165.1 Blastocatellia bacterium
ATTCGACTCGGTGGCCGGGCCGCTCGTCCGAGTCATAGGGACAATAGGGCACGCCAATTATCTGGGAAACTTTCTGATCTACACTACGCCGATCAGCGTTGCTCTTGCGCTTGTGACCGAAGGGCGTGTGCGTATGCTTGCGTTGATCACAACAGCGGTTTCGATTTCTGCCATAGTCTTCAGCGGGACGCGCGGCGCGATGCTCGGACTTATTGTGGGCGCTATTGTTTTTTTCGTTCTTCAGCGTCGCCTTGTGCGCGTGTCGCTTAATCGCAGAACATTGCGGCGCGCAGCCGTGGCTCTGGCAATCATACTAGTCGCGATAGTGGTGATCAGCTTTAATCCCGCATCGCGCAACATTACAGCGCGGGTAATCTCAGTAATCCAGGAAAGAGGAACAGGAGCAGGGCGCACCATATTGTGGCGCGACTCTGTGAAGATGATTCCATCTTTCGCGCTCACGGGATGCGGCCCCGAAGGTTTTCGCAAAGCGTTTCTGGCCTACAAGTCAAAAGAGATTGCGCAACTCGCGCCGCGTATAAACGATGAAAGCTCGCACAACTCCTATCTTGACGCGGCAATATTATATGGGCTGCCGGGTGCCATTCTTTACGTTGCCATCATCGCATCTTCGTTCTCTCTTTTAATGCGAGCGCGGCGAAGAGCCGCCGATCAGGGAAAGAAAAGTCTCATCACAGGACTTCTGGCATCGCTTGCGGCTGTGGCCACGCATAATTTTTTCATCTTCGATCAAATTCCGACAGGGCTTTATTTCTTTGCGCTCGCGGCGCTCGCGCAGTCTGCACTGAGCGTCGCAACGTCAGCTTCTCAGAAGTCTGAGATTTCAGCAGCAAAGCCGAAGGCTTTGTCGCTGCGATGGCCTGGCCGAGCTGTGATTGCTATTGGGCTTGTGCTTGTCATTGTGGCTGTGTGGTACGCGGCTGCTTTAATGAAAGCTGACTTCGAGATTCATAAGTCTTTCATTTCGGCAAACGTAGGAGACTACGAAGAAACGGTGAAGCGCGGCGAGCGAGCGGCCCAGAGCCTTGAGATGACAGGCGCATACAATTTTCAATACGCTCGCGCGCTGACTCGTTACGCAGACCGCGCGGGTTTTGCCGAGGCTGGAAAAATGACGGCGGCGCGAATGAGCGCGATTAATACTGCAATAACGCAAGCGAGGAAATCGCTCGATCACACGATCACGCCGGATTCGAGTTGTTTGCTGCTGGCATACCTGGCGATGATCTCAGGCAACGCGCCCGACCTGCGCGCGTGGGCGACCGAAGCGTTGAAGTGGGACCCTTATTATCCCGGCGCGCACTGGCTGATGGCAGAAGCTTATCTGGCAGAAGGGAACCGGAAGGAAGCCGAACGCGAAGCCGCCACCGCGCTTGATATAAACCCGAATTCGCAAGAGGCGCGGTCTGCGCTCAGGCGCGCGCGCGGATTAAAGGACACAGCGCAACAAACGGTCGAAGAGCTGCTGACGCGCGGGCAAAAGGACGCAGAACAGGGCATGATGAAGAAGGCGCGCAAGAAGATCACACACGCGATAAGAAAGGCGCGAGGCCAGTGCGCCCATTGCCATCGCGCGCTTGCATCAATCTATGAAGCCACCCAGCAGTATGACAAGGCGATAGCAGAATGGCGCATCTTTCTTGAGCAATCCACTGATCGTGCCGCGCGCGAAGAAGCGCAGTCTCGCATCGAATCGCTGAAGCAAAAAGCTGTCACGAGTCAGTAGAGTCGTGGCAGCTTCTCAGCTTAATGGCAGGCGCAGGCAAAAACGTACCAAATCACTGACGCGACCAATATTTGAAGTTAATGAGAATCAGGCAATCTGGTTCCGAAACGAAGCCCTATGCCATCCGGCCCGACTATTGTGAAGTCGCGCAAGCCATAATAACGGTCTGCGATTGGGCGTATCACGCGCGCGCCAAGCTTTGTCGCCAGTTCCCAGTAATGGTCAACATTCGCAACCATCACGCGGATGTTGCCTACCTGATGCTCAGACGGCGGGCAATTTTTGACCTCTTCGAGAAACAACATAGAGTCTTCCCATCGAAGCACTATAAAATTGCTTTCTTCACGAACGATTTCAAAACCGAATGCGCGATAAAACGCGCAGGATGTTTTTATGTCGCCCGTGTAAAGCTCGACTATAAGCTGTTCATTAGGGGGTGCGTATCTATCCTCAGACATTGTTCGCGTCACCTCGCATTTTCAATAACACGACCTTTAGTGCAGAATCAAGAGATGGATGTGTTGCCCGTTTTCACCGAACGTCTGATTCTGAGAAGGCTTCACGAGAAAGACATCCATGCATTCGTCGCTTATCGGTCTGACCCTGAAGTAGCTCGTTATCAAAACTGGACACAGATTACCGAAGACGAGGCAAGGGGTTTGATTAAAGCGAAACAGCGAACGCCATTCGGAGTTCCCGGAGTATGGCTACAGATTGCCATCGCATTGCGCGAGACTGACGCGCTCGCAGGCGACATCGGTGTGTGCGCGAGTCCTGATGGGCATAGCGCTGAGATCGGCTTCACGTTGTCTGCGGGCCATCAAGGAAAGGGTTTCGCTACGGAAGCCGTCAGAAGAGTGATCAAATTATTATTCGACAAGACCGACATCGACTTAGTTGAAGCCGTAACGGACACGCGCAACACATCTTCCATAGCGTTGCTCGAACGTTTGGGAATGAAGCTCGAAAAGACAGAGGAAGCCCGGTTCAAAGGCGAAATCTGTCACGAGCACAGATTCGTGATAACGAGAACGGCTTTATCCGATTGATTTTTCAACTTGAAGATGGCTTATCCCCCGCTGCTTTTGCGAAGTTCCATCAGGACTTGTTTGGCGACCGCTTTGAGAGTATCGAACACGCCTATGCCGCGATTAGCAACGCCTTCAAAGACGGGCTCGTCTTTACGAATGAGCTCGGCCCTGAGGTCTGAGACCGAAACGACGTTCGGCATGTCAGGCTTGTTGAGTTGCATCACGTATGGAAGCTTCAACAAATCATAGCCGTGCTGTTTGAGATTGGATTCGAGGTTGAACAGCGATTCGGCATTCGCATCCATTCGCTCGCGTTGCGAGTCTGCGACAAAAACCACGCCGTCTACGCCCTTCAGTATCAGCTTGCGGCTCGCGTCGTAAAAGACCTGGCCCGGAACTGTGTATAGATGAAAGCGAGTTTTGAATCCGCGTACTGTGCCGAGGTCTAAAGGCAGGAAGTCGAAAAACAGAGTGCGGTCGGTTTCGGTCGCAAGACTGATGAGCTTTCCCTTGGCCTGCTGTGCCGTCGAATCATATATGTATTGCAGGTTTGTAGTTTTGCCGCCCAGTCCCGGCCCGTAATAAACAATCTTGCAGTTGATCTCGCGCGATGCGTAATTGATGAACGTCAAGGCTCGTATTCCTTATCGCTATGCCGGTGAGGTCAGTGTGGCTCCCGGTCTGCACGCTTTCATAGGGGCTTCAAATCAGGTTCATTAACCATCAACTGAAAAGCGCATCAATGTCTTCTTCGGTGATTTCGGCAAACGGTGAATCAATTTCAAACCCAACATCGCGCTCGCGGGTTACTTTCGTGTCAATGGCTTCGAATATTAGATTCATTTCGGCGGTCGCGCGCTTCACCCTTAAACGCACGAGTCCCAGGCTTGAGCGTTCGTCAAAGATTACAACGAGTATCACGCGCCCGGCGACGATTGAAATATGAATGTTGTCGCGTTCGCCTTCGTGCGAAAGAACTGGAAAGCCTTGCTCGCCGATCAAGTGCGCAAGTCCGTCCGTTGCTGCGACGTTCCCGGCTGTCAAGCTCGCCAGGCTGGTTGTGTCGAGGTTGAGCATCTCTCCGTGCGCGGCTATCTGCTGGCCGTTTTTATCAACCAGAAAAACGAACTTGGCGTTCGCATCTGCGCACAGTCGCGTGATGACATGCTTTAGCTGCCCATACTCCTCTTCATACATTACGACCGGAGCCGCCATTACTTCTCCTTCAGTTTAGACGAGCCATGCCAGCCTGCTCGCGCTTACTTTTCAAAATGACGTTTGGTATTTACTATCACAAAAACGTCTGGCGATTTAATTGAGTCTGGCATCCTTGCCGAGTGTACCAGCAGG
>DATEKX010000283.1:0-4124 GCA_035277165.1 Blastocatellia bacterium
TAGTCGCAATGCGAACAGGATTTGGCGGAACGCGAATAGTTGATATGCTCGTCGGCGAACAGTTGCCGCGCATATGCTAGCGTCAGCCCGGTCTAAATCTGCCTGATGAGTTCGAGATGAAGTAAGAGAGGCTTGAAAAACAAGTCTCGGCAAAGTAATCTTCTTCCCTTAGAAACGTCATAACCGCCCCTTTCGTTTCTGCCTTCTGAATAAACGAGCGTACAAATGTCGGAACAGGTATTTTATTCAACAGAGGGAAACTTACTGCAACGCGGGAGGAATCAAGCGCGTTGAAACCCATTTCAATGCAGCGCCTGCGTACGTTCCCGCTATGGCAACCGCTTTCAGCGCGGGGTTTCCGGCTGTTTTGGATAGGCCAGAGCATCTCTCTTTTCGGCGATCAGTTTTACCGTATTGCCTTGCCGTGGCTCGTTCTCGTTCTGACTGGCTCCAACATAGCGCTCAGTTCTATTTATCTGGTTTCCGGCGCAGTGCGCGCAGTATTTCAACTTCTGGGCGGCGCGCTCAGCGACCGATTCTCGCCTCGCACATTGATGCTCATATCGAACGCTTCGGGCGCTATTGTGACTGCGCTGACCGGGGTGGCAGTTTATTTCAACATAGCGCAACCCTGGCATCTGTATATTCTGGCAGCCGTCTTCGGCCTGATTGATGCGATGTTTTATCCCGCATACATGTCTGCGACGCCGCTGTTGTTAATGAAAGAGCAGCTTGTCGCCGGGAATGCGTTGCTCCGCAGCACGGTTCGGTTGATGAGCATAATCGGGCCTGCTGCCGCAGGATTCGTAGTCAGAAGAATGGGCTATAGCGCTGCATTCGCTTTGGACGCCGCTACATTCGTATTCGCGGCGCTTATGCTCTGGATTATGAAGATGGATAAACAAAGCGATGCGCAGGAAAAGGAGAAACCAGTCTCAGCGGAGAAACCTGTCCCAATCGAAACGAGCCCTGAAAAGAAGGGCTTGTTTGTAAGCATAGTCGAAGGGTTGCGATATGCGCGCAGTAACACGCGATTACAAATGCTCTTCTTGTTTATGGTGTTCTTTGAATTTGCCGTCACAGGTTCGATTCAAATCGGATTGCCTGCTCTTGCCAGACAGCAATATGGCATTGAAAGAGGGCCTGAAATAAATGGGTGGATGGTATCTTCGTTCGGCGCAGGCATATTGCTTGGAATGCTGTTGTCCGGCGCGCTCGATAATGCGAAGCTGCGCGGCAGGCTGATAACCGCCTTGACTTTGTTGATGGGTGCTGGCTTCCTGTTGCTCGCAATCTCCGTCCAGGTTGCAACTGTCTGCCCGTTGCTGTTCGTCATAGGCGCTGGAGGAGGGATTGTCAGCATACTCCTTCAGGCATGGATACAGATGAACACCGAAAAACGCATGATGGGACGCGTGATGAGCCTGCTGATGCTCGGCGTTTTGATAATGGAGTTGATATCTATCGCCCTTGCGGGAGTGCTGTCCGAGTTTAAATTGCCTCTGGTCTTCATAGTGAGCGGCGCGATGATGCTGACATCCAGCCTCATCGCTTTTACAAGCCGAACGATCAACGCAGACAGTTAAACCGTCAGGAATAAATCCCACAAACCATTGATAGTAAATATGCTCATCAGTATTTTTCCATACTACATACAATAAAAATCCGGGTTGACAAATCCGCAGGTAGTGAGAGATAAACAGCGCTGGTTGCACTTCCCGAAATAAATTAAATGGCTCGACAGCCATTACGATGCCAGTCACATGTCGAGACCGGTCAGGGCCGTGGCATCGCTTATAGAGTGTTGATTGCTTTTATTCAGGCTGGATATACATGGAAAATTTGCTGCAGGACATTCGATTTGGATTTCGCACGCTGGTGAAGAACCCCGGCTTTACCCTTGTTGCAATCATCGCGCTCGCGCTGGGCACGGGGGCCAACAGCGCTATCTTCAGCGTCGTGAATGCAGTGCTGCTTCGCCCTTTGCCTTACGGAGATCCTGATCGAGTGATGATGATCTGGGGGCATAATTTAAGGACAGGCAATAAGGAATCCGCAATTTCTGTCCCCGACTTCAACGACTACCGCGAGCAGAATAACTCTTTCGAGCAGTTGGCAAGTCTCGCTTATGAAGATTTCAATCTCACCGGAGGCGACGAGCCTGAGCATATTCAAGGCACGATGGTATCGGCCAACTTCTTTGACACGCTCGGCGTGAAGGCTGCGATTGGCCGCACATTCTCGCCGGAAGAGGGCCAGCCCGGCGCTGACCGCGTCGTCGTCATCAGCAACGGTTTATGGAAGCGTCGCTTCGGGGCAAGCACTTCCCTGCTCGGACAGACGATAAGTCTCAACGGCGTGAGCTTCACTGTCATAGGGATCACGCCGCCCGATTTTCAATCCCCGGAAAAAGGTGATGAGTTGTGGATTCCAATGTCGTTTGACGGAGGCGACCGCGTGCGAATCCCTTCCAACACATCGGCTGAAGGTTTAAAGGTCCGCAATTTTCGTTTCTTGAAAGCCGTCGGGCGGCTCAAGCCCAACGTCTCTACCGCGAGCGCGCAAGCCGATTTAGTGAAAATCGCGGGCAATCTCGAACAACAGTACCCTAATATAAATGCAAGCATCAGCGCCAATGCCGTTTCGATGAACGAGCAGGTCACGGGCAAGATCAAACCTGCGCTTTTAATACTTCTGGCGGCGGTCGGCTTTGTGCTGCTGATTGCCTGCGCGAACGTCGCCAACCTGCTGCTCGCCCGCGCGTCGGCAAGACAGAAAGAGATAGCCGTTCGCATCGCTCTGGGCGCGGGGCGCGTCCGGTTGATAAGACAGTTGCTGACGGAAAGCATTCTGCTTGCGCTCATCGGCGGCGTGCTGGGATTGTTGCTCGCATTCGGCGGGATCAAGCTGCTGCTCGCAATCAACCCCGCAAACATACCGCGTCTGAGAGAGATCAACATTGACGCCACGGTGCTCGGCTTCACATTGCTCGTTTGTATGCTCACAGGCGTGCTCTTTGGCCTGATACCGGCGCTGCAGGCGTCCAAGCCTGATCTTAATGAAACACTGAAAGCGGAGGGCGCGCGCGGTTCGTCAGGCGGCATCCGCAAGCAATACATTCGCAATATAATAGTAATTTCCGAAGTGGCGCTCACGGTCTTACTGCTAATCGGCGCGGGGCTGATGATTAAAAGTTTCATCGCTCTTCAGAAAGTAAGTCCCGGGTTTGATCCCGATAATGTGTTGACGATGCAGGTGAATTTGCCAACGCTCAAGTACACAGAGGATACTCAAATCAAATCGTTCTATGAACAGGTGTTGAAGCGCGTTGAAACGCTGCCCGGAGTTGAAGCGGCTGGCGCTTCGCTGGTCATTCCTCTGTACGATAGGAGTGTGAGTTTTCGTTTCTCGATCAAGGGCCGCGCCGCGCCGCCCGAAGAACGGCTCACAGCTTTATTCAGGGTCGTCAGTCCTAACTACTTTCAAGCGATGCGAACTCCATTGATTCAGGGTCGCGGCTTCACAGACCAAGACCGCGACCAATCTCCGCCCGTTGTCATAATTAACGAGTCTATGCGCCGTTGGATGATGGACCTGTTGGGAACGCCTGATGAAAACCCGCTTGGCAAATTCATCACAATACCTTCGACTGGCCCTGTCCCGCGCGAAATCGTAGGCGTTATCGCGGATGCGAAACAGAACTCTTTAGACAAACCGGCAGAAGCGCAGATATACCTGCCTTATCTTCAAAAACCTTATCCTTTTATGGGGCTAGCCGTGCGCACCTCAACTGAGCCTACGAGGATAACTAGCGCCGTCAGCAGCGCGATATATGAGGTTGACCCGAACCAGCCTGTTTACCAAATAAAAACAATGCAGCAGTTGGTAGACGAGTCGGTTTCTCAGCCGCGACTTTACGCCATGCTGATTGGCATATTCGCGGGCGTAGCTCTGGCGCTCGCGGCTGTGGGCATTTATGGCGTGCTGAATTATTCGGTCAACCAGCGCAGGCAGGAAATAGGCATCCGCATGGCGCTGGGCGCGCAGTCTTCTGACATACTCAAGATGATCGTTGGGCACGGAATGCTACTTACGGCTCTGGGCCTTGCAATCGGGTTACTCGC
>DATEKX010000284.1:0-5286 GCA_035277165.1 Blastocatellia bacterium
AAGATTGGGGCGAGCCGGGACTGGCAATCGCCATAGTTAAAAACGACAAGGTCATTCTTGCGAAAGGCTACGGCGTTCGCAAGCTCGGCGACCCGACGCCCGTAAACGAGAAATCGCTTTTTGCAATCGGCTCGTGCTCAAAGGCTTTCACGGCGGCGGCGCTCGGCATACTGGTTGACGAAGGCAAGCTCAAGTGGGACGACCCGGCGACAAAGCACCTGAAGGGCTTTCAACTCTACGACCCCTACGTCACGCGCGAGATCACCGTGCGCGACCTGTTGAGCCATCGCAGCGGGCTTGGGCGGCGCGGCGATCTTTTATGGTATGGCTCCGGGTATGATCGCAACGAAGTGATTCGCCGCATCCGTTACCTTGAGCCTGAAACGAGCTTTCGCAGTTCGTTCGGCTATCAGAACATAATGTTTCTGGCGGCGGGCCAGGTCATACCCGCGATAACGGGCAAGAGTTGGGATGAGTTCATTGCCAGTCGCATCTTCGTTCCCCTCGGAATGAAGGCAAGCAACACAACCATCACGGCTTTTAAGAGCGATATGAACGTCGCCACGCCGCACGCGGATATCAACGGCAAGGTGCAAGCAGTCGCATGGCGTAATATTGACAATATAGCTCCCGCCGGTTCGATCAATTCCAATGTCGAAGAGATGGCCGAGTGGTTAAGGCTCCTGTTAGCAGATGGCAAATACAAGAACGAACAGGTATTGAGCCCCGGCACAGTGAAAGAGATCTTCACAGCGCAAACGGTTATCCGCACGGGCGGCGGGCCGATGGCGAGGTTAAACCCCAACACGCATCTGGCAGCTTACGGATTGGGATGGGGGCTGGCAGATTATCGAGGCCGCAAAATCGCGCAGCATACAGGAGGCATTGACGGCATGTCTTCGCTGGTTGCGATGATGCCGGAAGAAAACCTCGGCTTCGTCATCCTCACGAACATGAACAGCACATCGCTTCCTCCGGCTCTTATGTACAGAATCTTTGACGCCTTCCTACAGGCTCCGCAAAAGGATTGGAGCGAGGAGCTTCTGAAAATATTCAAATTGCAGATGACGCAAATCGCGTTAGCAGAAAAAGCTAAAGATGCAGAGCGAGTCAAAGGAACATCTCCGTCGCTTGCGCTCGGAAAGTACGTGGGAACATATGACAATGAAATGTACGGCGACGCGAAAGTAACAGAAGAGAACGGCAAGTTGGTTTTACGTTATGGCCCTGCGTTCACCGGAGAACTGGAGCATTGGCATTACGACACATTCCGCGTAACCTGGCGCGACCCGATGCTTGGAAAAGGATTCGTCACCTTCACGCTCGACGCCAAGGGCAAGACAAGCGAAATCCAGGTCGAAGACCTTGCTGCTTTCAAGCGTGTGCCTGAAAAGTAATAGGCGGCAAAAAGGCAGTGATATTTCAGATTTAAGAAGTTGATTGAGAAGTCCCGTTAGGGACGACCTGTCTGTAGAAATGGTTGAGCAATTTATTCGTAGCTCTATAGGAGCGACCTATCAATCAACAGGTCGCTCCTACGGAGCTTCTTAAAAAGTTTCTGAAATTTCAAATCACTGCCTTCTAAGCTTTCGGGTGCGCCTTGTCGTAAACCTTCATCAGTTGTTCCATCGAAACCTGCGTGTATATCTGCGTGGTCGAAAGCCGCGCGTGTCCCAGTAGCTCTTGAATCGCGCGCAAGTCAGCGCCCGCCGAAAGCAGGTGAGTCGCAAATGAATGGCGCAGCGAGTGCGGGCTGATGTCGTGCGCCATAGCGCATTCTTGAACGTACTTGTCAATCATTCGCCCGACCGAGCGCGTCGTGATGCGAGTTCCCTGATAATTCAAAAACAGGGCCATCGGGTCGCGCTCGTCTTCCGAGGCTTCGATCAACAACTCGCCGCGCACGCCCAGGTATTCCTGCAAAGCCTCTTTCGCTTTCGACCCGAAAGGCACTATGCGCTCTTTTCGGCGCTTGCCGCGCAAACGTATAGTCTCGTTCTTGAAATCCATATCGTCGAGATTGATGCTGGCCAGTTCCGCAACTCGGCAGCCCGTCGCGTATAAGAATTCCAGTATCGCGCGGTCGCGTTTGCCAAGCACTGTGTCGAGGTCTGGCGTTTCAATGAAGCGGATCACATCTTCAACCGACAGGACTTTCGGAAGCTTCTTTTCGAGTCGCGGGCTTGATACAAGCTTCGCAGGATTCATCTCCAAAATCTGCTCGCGGCACAGGAACTTGAAGAACGTCCTGAGCGTCGCAAGCTTTCGCGCGATGGAAGTCTTCTTGCGCTTTTCCTGATAAAGCTTCGAGAGATATTCGCGAATGGTGAGATGATCTATCTGTTTGATATCTATGTGACGGCGACGGCCCGTCGAATCCTGCGGGCAGAGGTGATCGTAGAACTGCTCAAGATCGCTCATATAATTGCGCAGCGTATGCTCGCTGACGTTGCGCTCATACTTCAGATGATCTCCGAAACGGCTCATGTATTCTTCCATTGTGGAACTCCCAGGCCACTTGTTCGCTAAAACGGGGTAACTCAATTCTATAGCTCGATGCCTGCGCGTCAAGCAGAATCGGAAATTTCGTGGCATTAGAAATTTAGTTTTGATGTCGAGCCGCACAACTATTTCTGTTGCGCTCGATAGAGGGTTCTGACTATCGGTTATCGAGTTGCGAGAAATACATCTTCGGAGTGCGATCAAAAAGGTATGTTTACAAGACTGGCCGCTTCTATTTTCATAGCTGTTCTAATCCTTTCACCTGTTTTAACAACAAAGACTACGGGACAGTCCAGCGACGGCGCGCGGCAGGCAATAACATGGTCGAACATGGTCAACTGTGCATTGGTTGGCAACAGTCTGCAAAAGACCGGAGGCCGCGCCGATACGGCAGACTCGGGAGCCCGGTCGCGACAAACCATCACAGCCGGTGATGCATACGTCGAATTCACCGTCTCCGAAGTCAACAAGCTGCTTTATTTCGGGCTGTCGGACGGCGCGATTGGAACAGACTTCGCCGAGATAGATTTTGCGATCAAGTTGACAGAGCTTGGCGTAGCGGACGTGCGCGAAAACAACATCTACAAGGCCGAGACTCCGTACCGACTCGGCGACGTTTTTCGCATCGCCGATGAATCGGGCGTGGTGAAGTATTATCACAACGGCAGCTTGATTTACGTAAGCCAGCGAAGGCCCGCTTACCCGCTGATCGCTGACGCAGTGTTCATCGGGCAAGGCGCGAAAATAGATAATGCCGTTATAGGAGCGCTCGCAGTCACAAGCGCCGTCGAGTGGAAGATGTATCAGCGCGACCCCGCGCATACGGCAACCGCTACGGGGTCGAGGATTGACACGGGCAATGTTTCGACACTGATGGAAAGCTGGCGTTTTGCAACCGACGGGTGGATAACAGGAACGCCCGTGATTGCAAACGGCACGGTCTACATCGGCTCGTGGGATGGAAAGATGTATGCCTTGCGCGAAAGCGATGGCCAGCCGGTATGGAATTTCAACGCAGGCAACTATACGGATAATCGCTGCACTCCTGCCACGATGGGCATTGACAGCACGGCTGCGCTGTCGGATGGGAAACTCTATTTCGGCGCGGGCAACGCTAACCTTTACGCGCTGGATGCCGCAACGGGAAATCTAATCTGGCAAAGCCAACTGGGCAATCCTGATGATGCTTATCACATCTACGCTTCGCCTCTGGTATTCGACAATAAGATTTATGTAGGACTCGCGAGCCACTGCGTCAACCCTTGCGTCAGAGGCAAAGTCGTATGCGTTGACGCAAACAGCGGCAACATCCTTTGGACGTTCTTCACAGCGCCGGAGGGCAGTCTCGGCGGAGGCGTGTGGTCTTCGTGCGCGGTTGATCCGAACCGGCGAACAATCTACGTTGGAACGGGCAATTACTGTTCGGGCGATGACACTTATTCAAGCACAGTGCTTGCGCTCAACGCGGATTCGGGAAGCCTGGTCTGGTCATTCAAAAGAGTTCCGCCCGGAGACAAAAACAATTTCGATTTCGGCGCATCGCCTGTTTTGTTTGATGTAGTCGGCATACCGGCCTTAGTGATTGGCTCAAAGAACGGGCATTGCTACGCCGTGCACAGGCAGACGGGCGAGTTGCTGTGGGACACTGTCATAAGCGACGGCAATTCGGTGGGCGGAACTATTTCATCGCCTGCAGCAGCCAACGGCATGGTCTTTATGGGCGCGATTGTTCAAACCAGAACCGGCAAAGTTGTCGGGCTTGACGCGCGCACAGGCGCGATAGTCTGGGAGGCGCAGCAACCGGACGGCATCATCGGCGCGGCGTCTGTTGCGGGCGGCGCTGTCTTTATCGGCGGAGCCGACGGCACCGTGCGAGCTTATGACGCGCAGAACGGCAATCAATTGTGGAGCGTGAATCGCGGGCGAATTAACGCAGGCATCTCGATCACGCAAGACCGCATCTTCGTCGGATCAGTAAACGGTTCGGTCTACTCTTTCGGTTTGGCTGGCATCATTCCGCAGCCGCGCGCTTCGATAAGCGTAACCTCTCCGGTCGCAGGCGATCAGGTGAAGAAAGGCAAGAAGTTCAACATCACCTGGACCGTGTCGGGAAACGTCAGCAGAGTTGATGTGAGCATCTCGCGCGATGGCGGGAACACTTTCACATCGCTTGCTGAAAACATAGACGCAAGCGCGGGAACGATTCGTGTGAAAGCAAAGAAGCCGAAATCTGAAACGGTCGTCGTGCGAGTAGCCGACTCATCCGACTCATCCGTGTCCGATCAATCTGGAGCATTCCGAATCTTCTAAACTCGCGAAATACAATCTGGACGCAGAGAGCGCCGCAAGATATGTAGATATATCTTGCGGCGCTCTTCGCATTAAAACTCTGTCACATCAAAAGCCTATCAACATCTGTATGTAGGAGAAGTGCGACTGTTCTCTTCCATTCCTGAATTTGGCGAATCTGCCTGAGAAGAATGTCGAATATCCGGTCAGAAGCTTTATATGCTCCTTGTAGGGAAAGCTCAGAGTGAAGTCAAGCTCCTGCCCCAGATTCTTGCCGGTCAATCCGAAAGGATCAAATCCGAGCGTGCGCCCGTTCGCATCGCTCCACCTGCCGCCTTCTCTATGCAGGAAAAACTTGTGGTAATCCGCGTCGAAAGCGAGATTCTTTAGGGGGTTGAAGCCAGCGTTTACCCGATAATCAACCATGTTGCGCCAGCCCAGAAAATCCATGTAGCCGTAATGGATGTGATTATTCGCGAAGAGGTCTATGAATTC
>DATEKX010000285.1:0-7977 GCA_035277165.1 Blastocatellia bacterium
GGTCAAGCACGAAGACATTTTTTCTCGCTATGCCGTTTGCACCGTGACACTGAAAGCACCTTTGCTTGAGTATGTCGCGCGCGCGCAGGGCCGATGAATCTGCAAAGGACGTTCGCGCGGTCGAAATCATTATCACAATAATCAACAGCCAGATCGTTGACACGAGCACACGAAACCTGATCGAGTGCGACACAGCACACCTCCAAACTTTCGACGAGATGAACGCGCATTAAAACCGGGGCAATAAATATGCCGCGCAAAAAGCGCCGCTCGGAACGCTTTTCTGAGAGTACGAGCGCAAACTTCTTGCGCCACATGAAAGAAAAATGCGGCAGTGCATACTTGGTCTGCGGTTAACGTCCTGACTCGGCGTTAATTTCCGCCATCTTTGAGTGGAAAGGTCGTATGTTCAGTTATGCTCGCAGGGAAGCCCTTTTCATCAAACTCTGATTCTTCGCGTCTTTCATCTCCGGTCAAAGAATTAGTTTTGGCTTGCAACGATCCGCTAGGATGATCCGAGATGAAGGCTCTAGTCGAAACCTGCTTGATCTCTGTTTTCGTTTTCTCTTTATTGAACGCAGCAATCGCTGCCTGAGGGTCTTTCAGCATGCCGTAGCTTCTTAAAAGATCACGAACCCCTAGCGCGATGAAGATCAGCACAATGAGCCAGGGCAAAAGTATTATCATCCAACTTACTGTACCCATAGCAATAGAAAACAGAAAGAAACTGGGCAAGGCTACAATCAAGGTGACAAGGCCTCTAACCGCCGTCCATATGATTTCGCTTTTTAGCTCTTTGAAATGCTTCGCAGTCAGTTTCGTTGACTGATCCGGTGAAGACGCTTCTTGCGAATCAGCAGGCGCGCGGTTAACTATTTCGAGACTCGTCCCGCATTTTCTACAGAAGCGCGTGCTGTCAGAACTTTCAGTTTTGCACCCTGGGCAGAAGATCACCTTTTCGCTCATAAATGCATCCTTAAGAGCCTCCAGTCGTTTGAGCACAATCGAAGCATCAAGGGCCTAACCTCCGATGGTTCTTTTTGGCAGCAGAACTGTTCGCTCTATCTCAAATACTTTTTGCTCGAATTTCGCTTCAAACAAATTCATCCCTTGATTCATAAGCGCCGCAGGTCTTTCGTTCTTTACGCCGACAAGTTGAAATCGCACGATGCCCGCGCGGTCACTGTAATCGCGCTTTTCGATCACGCGCGACGCAGCGTAAAGCGTGTCGCCTCCGAGCACAGGGCCGGGATGACTGCCCTTGTCATAACCAAGCTCCCACAGCGCGTTTGCAGTCGTGTCGCGGCTTGCCAGACTTGCGGCCCACGCAAAGACCAGCCCGCCTTCGACTACCCGCGTGCGAGCGAAACTGCGCTCCTGCGAATAGACTTCATCGAAATGCAGCGGGTGGCTGTTGCGAGTCAAAATCGTAAGCTGCATATGCTCGCTTTCGCCGACGGTTCGCCCCGTGCTGTGTAATATCACATCGCCTTCGTTGAAATCTTCAAAGAGTCCGAGCGGGCGGCCTGCCCATCGCGGCGCGCGGATTTGCAAGGTAAGCTCTACGGGCATCGGCTCGTCCAAAAGGTGAACAGGCTGAGCGAGCGGCCCGCTTGTGCGCTGTTGATTTTTGTGAACGGTTATGGGCGGATGAGCGCGACCATCGAGCGTGCCTGTCGGAATCAACGCCTTGCGCTCGAATGAAACTATCACCGCGCCGTCCTGATTGACCGCAGTTGTTCTGACATGCACCACGCCGCGCTCAGGTTTTGATTCACTTGCGCGCGCGCCTAGGACTTCCGTTGAGACGCAGATGGTATCGCCCGGATAAGCTGCGTTCGGGAATCTTAAATCAATGTATGCGAGGTGTGCGATGGCTTGCTCTGAGATGTCGTGAACTGTGAAACTGAGCGCGAGGTTCACGAGCACCATCGGGTGAATTACCCTATCGCGAAAGCCGAGGTCGCGCGCGAACCTGCGACTTGAATAGAGCGGATTCGGGTCGAGGAATGAAGCGGCGAACATCGCCAGCATTCCTTCGTCAATCGTCACTTCCCAGGGATGGTGATATATTTCACCGACTTTGAAATCATCCAACAGCCGCCCGTATTGCGGCTCGATCACTCGCGGCTGCTTTTCCGTTCTGCTCATAAACGCCTCTCAATCTTTTCCCAGTCCCAATTCTTTCGCCATGTCTTCATCAATGCGACCGAGCGCGTAAGCCGTTTTCAGAGTGTTGCGATTTACACGGTCAGTCGCACGGTCGGCCATCTTGCCTCCGATCATCGTCGCGCCGCGTCCCTGGCTTTCGGCTTCCAAAAACAGTTTCGCTTCTTCAACGGCGCGGGCAATCTCTGCATCGGGGATTTGAAATATCTCTACGGCGAGCGCGGTCTGCTCAGGTATACCCGTCCACTTGCCCGCGAACCCGAAATCGCGCGCAAGCTCGGCGTCGCGTCGAAATTCTTCAATTGCAGCGCGGCGCTCCTCTTCGCTTTTGTCGCGCGTCGGGTAGTTAGTCGTCATCTCGGCAATCGCAGGCACGCCGATGGATGCTGCTGCTTTGACTATTCGCCCACGAACCTGATTGATGATCGGATGATCCGACCTGTAATTTGACGCGCTCAGACCAAGACTCGCCCAGTAATCATATGTGCCGAGCACGAGGCCCACCAGTCGCTTCGATGCCTGCGCTATCTCGAATATATTCTCTTCGGCTTCGGCTGATTCGATAAGCGCCTCAATGCGCAGGCGGCCTTGCGCAAGATGGAATCTGTTTTCGAGCGCGGTGAGCGTTTCATCAATCGAGCGCACTTCGTCTGCGCTTTCGATCTTCGGATAAATAAGTCCGTCGAGCCGCGCGCCTGCCTGCTCGACGATGATCGCGATGTCTTCGTGCGCGGGGTCAAGCTCAAGCCCGCGCGGGCGAAAAAAGCGCAGCCTTTGTCCCCAGTCAAGTTCGTTGAAAGCGCGAATCACATTTGCGCGTCCGGCTTCGAGCATCTCGCGGTTGTCGCGCGGGATCGAGTCTTCCAAATCGAGCATCACAAGATTGGCTTTCGATTTCGTCGCCGCGCCTTCGATGTATTTCCAAACGGTCGCGGGCGTGGTCAGGTGCGCCATCTGAACCAGATACTTAGGCTCAAGCTCGATCACGCGATCTCGCGCAGCGTTGATCAGGTGAGCGTTTCGCTCGCTCGCCGCTGATGTGATTTCATTAGTCGAATCCTGCCCCATCAATCAATGTTCTCCTGTTATTAAGTCTTTCAATTTTATCAAAACCCGCCGAGAAAGCAGAGCATGGAACGGTGAATAGGTTCTTTATTCATACGCTCGTGTATCGAAGCTATTCACGCTGCGCATATCAAAAGCTGCTTTCTTAGTAAAAAGAGAAAACCATAAGTGGTATCGCGATTGCTCAATCAATAAAGTTTACACGGACACTAAACATACTGAGGATAGACTGATCTATGAAAATGATCGCACGTTCAACAACAACTCTCCTTTGCCTGATAATTATCGCAGCAGCTATAGGCTGCACTGCCGTATCTGATAACGCGAACAGAGGCGCAAACACTAACACCACTGCAAACTCAAATACAGCAAATGCCAACAAAGCGGCTACGCCGACCAGCGACAGCCCGAAGGCGAGCAATCTGACTATGACACTGCCGCTGCTCGATGCTTTGTTTGCGCAGGAAACATTCGCAACGGATTTGAAGGCGAAGCTTCAACTGACCGACGATCAGGTCAACCATCTCCGCAGCATCGCGCGCGAGGAAACCGCAAAGCTGCGCGAGACCAACGACAGCGACTCGCAGCAAGGCGCTACGGCTGCCGCACGCAAACAGGCCGAAGATAAAATCAATGGCGCGATTGGCGCTGACAAAGCAAAGCAGTTATCAACTTTTGTAAGCGAGCGTTATAGCGGAGAAGCTATCGCGACCGCTTCGACTGCGCCGGGGGCTATACCATCCGACACGCGAATTGTTGTCAACGCCCCCGCTTTCAGAATGGACGTATTTGATAAGGGCCAGTTGGTCAAATCTTATAAGATCGCCATAGGCTATCCCGAATTTCCGTTGCCTTCGGGCATGCGCAAAGCCGAAACGATAATCTTCAATCCGACCTGGACGCCTCCCGATGAGCCGTGGGTAGAAGCGCCCGGCAGCAAGGTGAAAGTGGGCGAGACGGTTAAAGCTGGCGACAAGTTGAATCCGCTCGGCCCGCTCAAGATTCCGATAGGATTGCCCTCGCTCATACATGGCGGAAAGCTCCCGGCCAGGCTCGGCGGCTTCGGCTCGCATGGCTGCGTCGGACTGACGAACTCGCAAGCGCAGGAATTCGCAAAGCTGCTGGCGCAGGTCGGCGGTGCCAGCGTTGATGATGCGCAGATTGCAGAGTATGAAAAGAACAAGACAGAGACCAAGAACGTGAAATTGCCGAAAGCAGTTCCCGTTGATTTGCGATACGAAACCATAATGATCGAAGACGGCAAGCTGCATATCTATCGCGATGTTTATGATCACGATACGAACACCGAAGAGACTCTTCGTTCTGTGCTTCAGGCCAACGGCGTAACGCTTGAGCAGTTGAGCGATCAGGAACGTTCGCAAACGATGAACGCGCTCAAGGAAATGTCGCGCGATGCGAGCGGCAAACTGGAGGAATCAAAAGCCGGTAGCGCGAATCAAAACTCGAAAGCAAAATCGGAAAACTCAAGTGGCAAGGTCACGCGCACAATCAAAGGCAGTAAAGAGGTCGTCATCGAAATAGCCGCGCTCAAAGGGAAAGGCTATCCTGCGCCTGTGAATATGAACACCGGCGGCGCGAAAGAAGCTCCGGCGAAAGGCGCGAAGAAGAAACGATAGAGTTTCTATAGTCTATCGGTTGGCGAGCAAAGGATAAGGATTAATCGCTTCGCCTCGACTCCACTTGCCGGGCGCAGTAGGTTTGCTGATCGCGAAGTGCAAATGAAAGTTGCCTGCGCCCGCGTTGCCCGTGTCGCCAACATAGGCTATAACATCGCCGCGTTTCAATTCTTTGCCTTCGACTATGCCATCGGCATAACTTTGCAGATGGGCATAGTAGTAATAATAAAGCCCCGATGAATCCAACTGGTAAAGCGTAATCCCGCCTTTCTCGCTTTGAAAAAGTTTAGCGACTTTTCCATCCGCAGCCGCAAGCACCGGCGCGCCTCCGGCAGCCATGATGTCGAGCGCCTGATGCTGTCGGCCTTCTGATCTTCCATCATAGAAAGTGTCGCGCAATTGGTTTGTGGTCACGCCTTGAACGGGGATCAATAAATTTTTCAACTTCAAAGCGGCTATGTCCGCTTCGCCGACTAAGCTCGCAACAGGCGGCGGCGCATTTATCGCGGGTGATGAAGCTTCGCTGTCGGCTGGCGGCGGCGTGCCCATCGGTTGAACAGTTACGACCGCCCCGCCATTTGTTTCAGCCGGTTTCGCCTCAGGGCTTTCGGGCGCAGCAGTAACTTTCGGAGCCGTGGGCTTAGCTGGCTCGCTCGCGGCAGAATCTTGTGGCGCTCGCGTTTTGACAATATTTTTAGGCGGCTCAAGATTCACTAGACCTATCAGGCCCAGTGTCAGGAAGACGCCTAAGATAATCAACAAAGGGATGCGCCTTTTTTTTAATATAAGAGCGTTGTTCAATGTCTGCCTCCAATCCAGTTATGACGGCCTTCGTTCGATAACTGAACACTTAATGGCGCGCAAAGCCGCACAGCTTGTAGAGGGCAATAACCAGGCCAGAGCCGATGGCAGACCAAGTCGATTTAGCCTCTTAACTCACTTATGGCATCATAGTAAATGTGAATCTCAAAAACTTAAGAGTATACGTTAAATTCGCTCGACAGAATGGCCGCCGCATCTTTGATCAGAGAGCGCAGGATGCTCGCGCTCCAATCGCGCCCGCGCCCAATCGGCCTGACCTTTCCAGTTTCCGCGATGAAGAGCTAACCGTTGCATGGCTCGGGCATGCGACAGTCCTTATCAACTTCTATGGCACGTGGCTGCTGACAGACCCGGCCCTGCGCTCTCACGTCGGCGTGAATTTTGCGGGTATTACTCTCGGGCCGCGCCGTTTAGTCGAACCGGCGCTTACTATCAAAGAACTTCCTCCGCTTGACGGCGTTCTCATATCGCACGCTCATATGGATCACTGCGATCTTGGCACCCTCAAGCGCCTCCCTCGGCAAACGCATGCGGTCGTGCAGCAGAGGAATGGAGACCTTGTCCGCCGCTTCCGACACGTGAGCGAGCTTTCATGGGGCGAAGCAATAGAAGTTGACGGCGTAAAGATCGAAGCTATTGAAGTGAATCACTGGGGAGCCCGGCGTTTGACAGACAGGCATCGCGGCTACGGCGGTTTCCTGATGACGAAAAACAACAGGGCAGTGGTGTTCGGAGGGGACACGGCATATACGCCAGCCTTCGCGCGTTTAAGGCAAAAGGTGCCCCGGATTGATCTTGCAATTCTTCCTATAGGGGCTTACAACCCGTACATCTATGCGCATGCTAATCCTGAGCAGTCCTGGCAAATGAGTCGAGAGATGAACGCTGACTATATTCTACCGATGCACCACTCGACTTTCCGTTTGAGCCGGGAGCCGGTCGATGAGCCGATCAAGCGCCTGCTTATGGCGGCGGGAAGTGAGCGTTGGCGCGTCTCAGTAAGCGAGCCGGGAGCAACCTGGTGCCTGGAAGAATCGCAAAAAGCTGCGGCTGAATGCTTTTCCGCTGACTTGTATTGACGATGAATCTGTAGTAGTTTTGCTCGGTGACCTGCGACAATCTGCAAATGATTGAATTAGTCTGCGTGCTATAATGAAAGAGCAGCTTGAAGTTCGCGCTTGTGAGCCGGAAGGCTGGATGGGCGCTTTTTTCTTATGGGGGATAATTCAGAAGTATTGAACAAAGTAACTTTGCCAGAAAATGCCATAAGGGCGTTGTTCGGCCCTTACGACGAAAATATCAAACACCTCGAAAGCCTGCTCGGTGTGCGCGTCAACCTGCGCGGCAATGAGTTAATAATCGAAGGCGACGATCAGGACGTTGGGCTAGTTCAAAACATACTCGACGATTACGCCGCGCTTTTCGACGAAGGGCGGCAGATGTCGAACGACGAGTTGAAGTCCGCCTTCAAACAGATTGCCGAAGACCGCGCCTACACGCTGCGCGATTACTTCACAAAGACGCGGCTCAACCCTACGGGCAAAAAGCAGGTGACTGCGCGCTCGGCCAACCAGCGTCGCTATCTCGAAGCAATTGATAAAAGCGATGTCGTGTTTGGAATAGGCCCAGCCGGGACAGGTAAAACATACCTTGGGGTTGCAAAGGCT
The DNA here is from genome assembly GCA_035277165.1 of Blastocatellia bacterium. GTDB lineage: Bacteria > Acidobacteriota > Blastocatellia > UBA7656 > UBA7656 > DATEKX01. The sequence continues at coordinate 7,361 of DATEKX010000285.1, forward strand.
GTTGAAGCTTTGATGCAGAAGCGCGTCAATCGCATAGTGCTCGCGCGGCCTGCGGTCGAGGCTGGCGAAAAGCTCGGATTTCTGCCGGGCGATCTTCAGGACAAAGTTGACCCGTACCTGCGCCCGCTTTACGACTCGCTGTTCGACCTCATTGATTACGAGAAGGTTACACGGCTGCTCGAAAAGCGCGTAATCGAAATCGCACCGCTGGCTTTCATGCGAGGCCGTGCGCAACCTTTGGACAGTTTGTTGATGACCCCATATGGTTGGCGCAAGATGGGCGAAATCGAAATCGGTGATTTAGTTACTGGCTCGGACGGCAAGCCCACGGAAGTCCTCGGCGTTTTTCCGCAAGGTGAAAAGCCTGTTTATCGTTTAACCATGACCGATGGCTCAAGCGCGGTTGCCTGTGCAGAACACCTTTGGCAAGTCAAAACGATGGAAGATAAACGGCGATACCGGTCGCCGCGTGTTCTGCAAACTCAAGAGATGTTAGGCAACTTTCGACGCAATCATCAATATCGCTACGAATTGCCTTTGCTTTCTGCGCCTGTTGAATGGGAATACAGAAGCGTTCCGATTGAGCCTTATGCTTTAGGGCTGATGTTGGGCGACGG
>DATEKX010000286.1:0-15344 GCA_035277165.1 Blastocatellia bacterium
TAAGACTGAGGATTTGAGGCATCGCTCAAATCCCCGCCCACACGAAACCCGCTATTTGGAGATTCACAGATGGCAGACGAGAAGCATGATTTAGAGAAAGTCCTGCACGCGACGCCGATTGACATAATAGCGCGCGAAACGGCAGGTATACGTTCTCATTATCCATCATCTTACGGCTACGGAGATGGCTACGGCTCAGGAGAACAGAAGATTCACCTGCGCGAATTATGGCGCACCGTGCGCAAGCGCAAATGGTTGATCGTCACTATAGTTTTTGTCATCACCACGCTCGTCACCATCGAGATGTATCGCACGAAGGATATTTTTCAGGCTTCGACAATGATTGAAGTGGGCAAAGATACTTCTCGACTTGGAAGCCCCGGCGGCAATATATTCGGCGACGACTATGACCCTTTCTACATGGTCAACATGAAGACGAAGATGCTGATGGTCAAAAGTCACGCTTTGCTGGAAAGCGTCGTCGTGGAAAACAGGCTTGATCAAAACCCGCGCTTCCTCGGAGCCGGAGGAAAAAAATCGGTCTGGGAAGCTCTCAAACTGATGGGCGCTAAAGTCGGTATAACTGACAGGCCCATCTCCGAAGAAACTGCGACAAATGACCCGGCGGCTATCATTACGTCTAACGATAGCGGCGGCCCTAAGACTGCAGATGAAAAGGATAAGATAGAGCGCTGCATAAGCATGCTCAATGGCGGAGTCGGAGTCGAGCCGGTCAAGGAAACACGCGCGCTGAGAATTTATTACTCGCACGCAGACCCAGAAATCGCTGCCGAAGTAACCAATGCCGTTGCGCATAAATTCCTGACTCAGAACTTTGAAGCCAAGACCCAGAAGTTCACCGAGGCGGCTCGCTGGCTTTCAGAAACGTCTAATCAACTGAAGTCGAAATTGCGGGAGGCGGAAGAAGCGCTCGAAGCCTACACGCGCGAGCACGGCATGATCTTTACCGACAAAGACGGCACTCTGACGATTACGAAACTTCAACGTTTGCACGAGCAGGCTATGAAGGCAGAGTATGATCGTGTGCTTAAGGAATCGCTCTATCAGGAAGTCAAAGAGGGCCGCGTCAAAGAGAATGCGGAAGCTTACGCCGACCTGCTCTACAAGACTTCACCCAAAATGGTTGATCTTCAAAAACAACTCGGCGACCTTGAAACTCAAAAAGCGGAGATGAGCAATAAGTTCGGAGACGATAATCCGAAACTGAAAGAAGTCAACCTCAGGATAGCCGCGATACAAGAGCAGATCAAAGCCAGTCAGGGTTCGCTTGAGGAAAAGCTCAAGACGGAATACGAGCGCGCCGTTCGGGACGAGGAGAAACTAAAGCGACTGCTTGCTCAGGCAAAGGCCGAAGCCATGACGCAGAATCAGGCGGGCATTCAATACAACCTGCTCAAGCAGGAAGTTGATATGAACAAGCAGCTCTATCAGGATTATTTAAACAAGACGAATCAGGCGGAAGCTCAGAAGGTCGAGCAGCAAAACAACCTGCGAATAATCGAAGCCGCCGAAGTTCCCGGCTCTCCTATAAGCCCGCGCCGAATGTTTACGATTATGATTGCGTTTCTGTTAAGCGCAGGCGTGGGACTTGGGCTGGCCTTCTTCCTTGAATACCTCGACAACACGATCAAGACGGTCGAAGACGTGAGCCGCTACGCGCAACTGCCCGCGTTGAGCGTCATACCGGCTGTGGCAGGGTCGGCGGCGCGCAGGCTTTCGTCGAAGGGCAAGCGAGCCCTTGCTGCTAATGCCGGGGGAGCAGGGCAGGAAATAAGAAACTCGCAACTGGTTTCGCTCGACACGCGCTCGTCAGCCGCAGAAGCATATCGCGTGCTCAGGACTTCGGTGTTATTGTCTGCGGCGGGCCAGCCGCCTAAAACCATTCTCGTCACGAGCGGGCAGCCGGGCGAAGGAAAGACCACGACGGCAATCAACACAGCCATCAGCCTTTCGCAACTTGGCGCAAGCGTGTTGATAATTGACTGCGACCTCCGTCGGCCCACAACGCATAAAGTTCTGGGCGTTGATCATATTCAAGGGCTTTCGACATATCTTTCGCGCAGTGATGTCAAGCTGGACGATGTTATTCAAAAGCTGCCCATAGCAAACCTCTCGCTACTGCCGTGCGGGCCGATTCCACCCAATCCTGCCGAGTTGATAATTTCCGACAGGATGAAAGATATGTTAAAGGAATTGACCGACCGCTACGATCACATAATCATAGACTCGCCGCCGCTGATAAACGTGACCGATCCCGTGATACTTTCGACAATGGTAGACGGAGTGATACTGGTCGTTCACGGCGGCAAGAGCACGCGCGACATCGTTCGCCGCGCCCGCCAGGAACTTTCAACCGTCGGCGCGAAGATATTCGGTGTTGTCCTGAATAATGTGGACCTTCGCCGCGAAGGCTACGACAACTATTATTACTATCGCTACTACTCCGGCTACGGGCAGGACAGCGTACAGGACAACGCGGAAGCGAGTTCGCAGTAATATAGTCTTTAGCCTGAAAGATGAAAGAGCCTGATTGAGATGCCGGAAGAAGCCTGGCCGACTGAAGCTACAAAAGTGCCTACGGTTCGGTTTCTTCGTTTTCCCCTCATCGCTGAGCCGCGCGGGAGCCTTTCCTACGGCCAGTATGACGAGCAGCTTCCTTTTATCCCCAAACGCTATTTCATAGTCTTTGATGTGCCCGACGGCGAAGTGCGCGGCAACCACGCGCACAGAAGTGTGAGCCAGGCGCTCGTTTGCGTGAAGGGTTCGTGCGTGGTTACGATTGACGATGGACGCAACCACGACCGGGTTGTTTTAGATCGCCCCGACGCGGGCGTTTATATCCCGCCGCTCGTTTGGGCGACGCAGCAAAAGTTTTCCGCTGATGCGGTGCTTTTGGTTCTTTCCTCGGAAGGCTACGACCCAAACGAGTACATCAGAGACCATGACGAATTCATAAGAATGGTGAGACATAGATGAGCATGACGAAGGCGAAAGTAGAAGTTCCGTTTCTGGATTTGAAAGCCTCTTATCTGGAAATCAAAGACGAGTTGGACGCGGCTTACCAGCGAGCGATGGATTCGGGCTGGTACATACTTGGCGGAGAGGTGAGCGCTTTTGAAGAAGAGTTTGCCGCGTTTGTCGGCACAACACATTGCATCGGCGTTGGCAACGGCCTCGAAGCGTTGCAGTTGATTTTGCGCGGTTACGGAATAGGCGCGGGCGATGAAGTCATAGTGCCCGCAAACACCTATATCGCGACGTGGCTTGCGGTGTCGGGCGCGGGAGCCGTGCCGGTTCCGGTCGAGCCTGTCGAAAGAACGTTTAACCTTGACGCCCGCCTTATAGAAGCCGCGATCACATCGAAGACGAAAGCGATATTGCCGGTTCATCTCTACGGCCAGACGGCCCGGATGGACGCGATCAACGAGATTGCGCGAGCGAACGGATTGAAAGTCATAGAAGACGCAGCGCAATCGCACGGCGCGAGGTATAAAGGCCGCCGCGCTGGCGCGCTCGGTGATGCCGCCGGGTGGAGCTTTTATCCGACGAAAAATCTCGGAGCCTATGGCGACGCGGGGGCGATTACGACCGACGATGCGGAACTGGCCCAGCATGTGCGACTGCTTCGCAACTACGGCTCGAAGGAGAAGTATTACAACGAAGTGAAGGGCATCAACAGTCGCTTAGACGAATTGCACGCGGCGCTTTTGCGCGTCAGATTGAAATATCTGGATGAATGGAATTCGCGCCGCGCACGTATCGCAGCGATGTATCTTGCGGAGTTGAGCGAGTCGGACCTGTTGCTGCCTGCGGTTGCCGAAGGCGCAGACCCCGTGTGGCATTTGTTTGTGGTCAGAAGTCGAGAGAGAGAAAAGTTTCAGTCGTATCTGAAATCGGCTGGCGTGAGCACGCTGGTTCACTATCCGGTTCCGCCTCACTTGCAGGAGGCTTACGTCGAGATGGGACTTGCCAAAGGCACATATCCGATCACCGAAGCGATTCATCGCGAAGTATTGAGCTTGCCGATGGGGCCGCACCTGTCGAGCGAAGACGCCGCGCGAGTCGTTGAAGCTGTGCGATCATTTATGGCCAAAGCAGCGCGTTAATAAATTACTATGTCTGGTTTGCTCACTCTTTATAAACAGAAGGAAGCGTCTTACTTCTGTCATACCTGCGACGATTTGGCGCAATTAATTACGGGCACTGATCTGAGAGTGCTGGAGATTGGATGCGCGACGGGCGCTACTGGCAAGATGCTGCTCGAAACAGGAAAAGCGAGATGGGTGACCGGCATTGAATACGTGCCTGAATATGGAGAAATCGCTCGGACTGTTCTCAATGAAGTTCTTATAGGCAATATCGAAGATATGATGTTTTCATGGAACGAGAAATATTTTGATTGTTTTGTGTTCGGCGATGTGCTTGAACATATAAACGATCCCTGGAGCCTGCTTAAACGTTTGAGACCGTTTCTCGCCGATGACGGCATCGCAGTAGCCAGTATACCTAACGTGAAACACTGGCCAATAATTGCAGACCTGATATTTCATGATGATTGGAAATATGTTGAGGCCGGGGTTTTGGATATTACTCATTTGCGTTTTTTCACACGCAAAACCGCCGCCCGCCTATTTCGGGAATCAGGATATTCAGTTCAAGCCATAACGCCATACTTTAATGGCCGCCGCTATTCAATTCCGAACAGAGTTACATTCGGACTCTTCGCCGGGTTCCTTACGCAACGCTGGTTGATGCAGATGCGCGCGGCATGAGTGAAAATCATTACAGGACATGAGTAAGCGAGCGCTTATTACAGGCATAACCGGACAGGACGGCAGTTATCTGGCCGAACACCTGCTCGAACTGGGATATGAAGTGCACGGCCTTGTGCGTCGAGTTGCGCTTGAAGACCCCGAACGACGTTTTGGCAGGATTATTCATATATTCGATGATCTGAAATTGCATACAGCGACGCTCGAAAGTTACGCGAGCATCTTTCGCATCATCAGCCAGCATGACTTTGACGAATGTTATCACCTGGCGGCGCAAAGCTTCGTCGCCGAAAGCTTCGCCGACGGTTTTTCGACCATGAGCGCGAATATCAACGGCACGCATTATATGCTTGCGGCGCTTCGAGAGTCGCGCCCGAATTGCAAGTTTTATTTTGCAGGCTCAAGCGAGATGTTTGGAAAGGTGAGCGAAACGCCGCAGCGAGAGTCCACCAGATTTCACCCTCGCAGCCCATACGGCATCAGCAAAGTCGCGGGGTTCGAGTTGACCAGAAACTACCGCGAAGCCTACGGAATGTTCTGTTGCAGCGGGTTGCTCTTCAATCACGAAGGGCCGCGTCGCGGGTTTGAGTTTGTCACTCGAAAGATTACAAGCACAGTAGCGCGGATAAAGATGGGGCTCGCGTCAGAGCTTCGTATAGGAAATCTCGATGCGCAACGCGATTGGGGACATGCTGCGGATTACGTTCGCGCCATGCATCTCATGCTGCAGCAGAAAGAACCGGACGATTACGTTGTGGCAACAGGGACATCTCATACTGTGCGCGAATTTTGTGAACTGGCATTTGCCGAAGTCGGTCTGGATTATAAAGAATACGTGAAAGTTGATGAGCGTTTTTATCGCCCCGCCGAAGTAGACGTGCTTGTTGGCGACGCGACCAAAGCAAGAGAAGTGCTGGGCTGGCGGCCTACGCGCGAGTTTCACGAACTGGTCAGCGAAATGGTGCAGGCTGACTTGAATGCCATCTCTTCCAACCGCCGTTAATTCACATATGAGAATCGCGGTCTGGCACAACACGCTGAGCGGCGGCTCGCGGCGTGTGCTTTATCATAACATCCGAGGATTGATCGAGCGCGGCCACGAAGTCGAATGCTGGTCTCCGAGCACTGCCGACCGTTCGTATCTGCCATTGCAAGGGCTGGTTCCTGAGCATGTCAGTGATTTCGACGCCAGCCTTGCATCTCGATTTGGACCGGCAGGCCGATATTTGAAATCATTTCGGCGAATGCGCGAGATGGATAAGGTATGCCAGCAAGCTGCTCGTGAGATTCAGGCGGGCGGGTTCGACCTGTTATTTGCCAATACCTGTTTTTGCTACTATATGCCGTTTATCGTGCGCCATCTGAATATGCCGAAGGTGGTTTATCTGCACGAGCCGTTTCGCCCGTTCTATGAAGCTGCTCCGGCGTTGCCCTGGGTCGGTCGAGTTTTCAACGGCGACCATTCGTTGCCCGCGCGCGCGCGCGGGTTCATTGCCGACCAGTTCAGGCTTCAAGGGATTCGCGTTCAGGCGCGACGCGAATGGCTTAACGCTCACTCCTGCGATGCCATCCTGACGAACTCTTACTACAGCCGCGAAAGCATTCTGCGCGCTTATGGGCGCGCGGCGACCGTTTGTTATCTGGGCGTTGACACCGAAATGTTTTGCAATCAGCGCCGCCCGCGCGAACGCTTCATCGTTGGCATGGGAGCCTTTACTTTGGCGAAGGGAATCGAACTGGCTATCAAATCCATCGTGCTATTGCCTGAGCTGCGCCCTCCGCTGATTTGGATCGGAGATTCAGGTTCGCTCGGGTATATCCGTGACCTGCAACACTTCGCCGATTCATCAGGCGTGTCCTTTGAAGCGCGCAGGCTTATATCGGATGAAGAAGTGGTTCAGATATTGAATCGCGCTGCGCTGTTCATTTATTCATCACGCCTTGAGCCGTTCGGGCTTGCGCCTTTGGAAGCGAATTCCTGTGGCACGCCGGTCGTCGCGGTGGCCGAAGGCGGCGTTCGCGAAACGGTCAAAGACGGATTGAATGGCTTTCTGGTTGACAGCGAGCCGGAAGCCATCGCGCAAGCAATCAATCGGCTGCTCGGCGATTCGGAATTGGCAAAGAACATGGGCGACCGCGCCTGCCAGTACGTTCGGCAGGAATGGAATTTGGAAAAGAGCGTGGGCTGGCTCGAAGAGAATTTGTTGAAAGTTTTTCGCGCGTCTCGCTCACAGGTAAAAGCAAAATGCTTCGCCCACTGATTTTTCGCACGCTGCTTACAAACTTTGCGCTCACGGGATTGAATCTGGTGAATTCAATTCTGCTTTCGCGATGGCTGGGGCCGGACGGTCGCGGAGAAATTGCCGCCGCGATGCTGTGGCCGACCTTGATGGTCTACATCAGCAGCATGGGCTTGATTACGGCGATCATGTATTTTTCGGCGCTGCCCGAATCCAGGCCGCAACAGATTTTCGCTAATGCCTCGTGGTTAGCGTTGGCGCAGCGCGCGGTTGCCATGCTCGCCGGATTTTTTGCTTTGCCCTGGCTGCTCCACAGTCAAACCGCAACGGTCATCACTGCAAGCAGAGTCTACCTGCTCGTCATACCGTTCGCGCTCCTCACGCAATATGGGGTCAGTATCTTGCAGGGCCAGATGCGCATCGCGTCCTTCAACTGGCTGCGCATAATTCTGCCCGCCGGTTATTTGACTGGGACAGTCATGTTGATTTTGGCCGGTCGGCCCAGTCTTTTTAACATCATTGCGCTGCAGTTGGTGCTCGCCGTTATTGTGCTGATTGCAACGTTGATGTCCCTGTCGCGGGCGGGCGTTCGTTTAAGTTTCGGAGTTGACGGCTCGCTAACCAAACGGATGCTTAAATACGGCGCGAAGATTCAAATCGGCGGCATCACTGGCATGGCGAATACGAGCCTCGATCAGGTTTTGATGGCTGCGTGGTTGCCGCCAGACCGTCTGGGATTGTACGTTGTCGCCGTGAGCGCTGCGAGTCTGGCTCAGGTTTTTTCGCAAGCGGTGCAATCAGTTTTAACGCCGAGCATCACGCAAAAGGAATCCTTAGCAGAGCGCGCTTCGGTTTTACAAAGCGCGTTTCGCCGATACTGGCTGCTCAGTTTTCTAGTTACGTTAGGCATTGCCGCGCTGCTTCCGTTAGCGATACCTCTAGTCTTCGGCTCAAATTTCAAAGAAGCTATATGGCCTGCCGAAGTGTTGCTGCTAGGCATCTTTTTTATCGGCGCAAAAGAGGTGTTGGGAGGCGGGGCGCAGGCATTGGGCGATCCCTGGCTCGGCACCCGGAGCCAACTCGTTGCTCTGGTCGTTACGATAGTTCTGCTTTATCTGTTGCTGCCCGGTCTGGGCGTTATGGGCGCGGCCATTGCAACGGCTGCCGCTTACTGGACGCAATTGGCGGTTGTCTCGTATGGCTTGCGGAAAAATCATGGCATTTCGCTCAGAGGGTTGTTTAGCGTCAAAACGACAGACCTGCTTTCAGCGCTAAATATCTACGGATTGATCAAAGATCAGCTTAAACCTCTGGCCCCGGATCAGAATTGAAAGTGTCTAATAGCGTGTTTTGAAATGCGGGAATTCAACCCGCGAAGCGGGCGGCAGAGTATCAGGTAATGATGTCTGTCGCCCGCTACGCGGGCTTAATGCTATGGACTTATGTTAACCCACATCTGAGGATGTGAGCTTTATGCTTTAGCCCTCTACGCGGGCTGCTATATGCCGTTGCTCGCTACGAGGGCTGCTATCAAATCGCTGCCACATTTCAAAACTCGCTCTAACAGGGAATAACAAGGATTATGAGTTTGGAGGCTGTAACAAAAATTTCAGTCGCAATGTGCACCTACAATGGCGCAAAGTACCTGCAGGAACAACTGGAAAGCATCAACGCGCAAACACGAATGCCCGATGAATTGATCCTATGCGATGACGGTTCAACCGACGGCACGTTGGAAATCGCTGAGAAGTTTGCCGCCGGATGCGCATTTCCTATGCGCATCTATGTTAATGAGACAAACCTCGGATCATCCAAGAATTTTGAGAGGGCTATCGAACGTTGCGCTGGCGACATCATCGCGCTGTCGGATCAGGATGACATTTGGCACCCGGAAAAACTCGAACGGATAGACGCGATTTTCTTATCGAATCCGCGCACGGGCCTTGTCTTCACAAACGGAGAAGTCATTAACGAAAATCTGGAGCCGGTCGGCTACAGCTTGTGGCAATGTTTCGGTCTTACAAGCGCACGCCAGAGGCAAATGAAAAGAGGCAAGCCGTACGAAGTTTTGCTTCTGAACAATACCGTTACCGGAGCTACAATGGCTTTCAAGAGCCATTTCAAAAAAATGGTTCTGCCGATTCCCGCCAGTGGCGGCTTGATACACGACGGCTGGATAGCGTTATTGATTGCTTCTACAGCCGAGGTGGAATTTATAAACGAACCCTTGATCAAGTATCGCCTTCATCCAACTCAGCAATGCGGCGCAACCAGAACCGGGCTGCTGAAAATGATAGCGCGGGCTGGAGAGATAGAAGCGAAATCTCATCTGAATGTAGCCAAAAGCTTTGCGCAAGTCCGTGACAGGATGCGGGCGTTTGCCGACATTATTGATAAAGACGCTCTCTCGAAAATAGAAGAAAAAATAACTCACTCGTCTGCGCGCGGCAATATGCCTGATCGAAGATTGAGCCGCTTGCCTTATGTAATTAAAGAGCTTTTCACGCTTCGTTATCATCGCTACTCAAGGGGCTTGATCAGTTTTGCGAGAGACCTTTTATTTTGAGATGCGGCCTGCGCAGTCAGGGATAGACACAAACTATGAGTGAGCCGAGAGTTTATATAGTTGTTCTCAACTGGAACAACTTTGAAGATACAAAGAAATGCGTGGAGTCGGTCGAGCAGGCTACTTATCCCGATCTTAAAATAGTTATAGTTGATAACGCATCCACGGACGGTTCCAGCGAGCGACTGCAAAAGGAATTCTCTCAACATCAGTTCGTTCTAAATGAGGGGAATCTGGGATTTTCCAAAGGATGTAATCGAGGGATTCGAGTCGCCCTGCAGGACAAAGCCTGCGCTTATGTCCTCTTGTTGAATAACGATGCTGTCGTGACGGCTGACTTTCTGGAAAAAGCTGTCGAGAGCGCAGAAAGAGACAGCCGCATCGGATTGGTAGGAGGCAAGATATTTAATTCGCCTGAATCGAAAGTGATTGCATACGCAGGCGGGCACATGGATTTTTGGCGCGGCATGGTGGTTATTCGAGGCTTCGGTGAAGAAGATCGCGGGCAGTATGACGGAGCCTGCGAGGTCGGATTTGTGACCGGCGCATTCATGCTGATCAAAAGAGAGGTGTTGGAGAAAGTAGGATTGCTTCCCGAAGAATATTTTTTTGGAGTCGAGGAATGGGATTACTCCTACAATGTCCAGCAACACGGATACAAACTCTACTACGTGCCAGAGTTTGTCGCTTATCATATGGGGGATGGCAGCCACTGGAATTATGATCCGCGATTTGCTTACATCGGCTCTCGCAGCAGGCTCATCTTTCAACAGAAGTATCTGCCTAAAGCCCTCTTCCCGCTTTGGAAACTGATGTTCTACGCTTACTTGAAATTCAGCGCGAAGCGTTCCTGGCAAAAACTGTCCGATAAATATGATAACGAAAAAGAGAAAAAAGCTTCATTCGATGATATGCAGTTCGCTTGCCTTAAAGGGATTGAAGATCATGGGAAAGACGACCTGACCGAAGAGACTCTTTTGCGCTTTGGTGAAACCCTGAAGAAAAGAAAAAAGGCCGTTGTAAAATGATTGATAAAATAGATGAGCATGCGGCACATCGTTCGTAATTTCCTGCTTACTCTGAATTACGTCCATCCTGCGGCAGTGACTTTAGCCGTGCGACGCGGGCCGGGTGAAGTTAAAAAGTATCTGGCCGAGATTTATCGTTGCAGCAAAACCGATGCTGGATTGTATCTTCCGATAATCACGTTGGAAGAGATAGCCGGAGTCGCGACTGAATTCAGAGTTTCGCGCCCGCCGGACTGGGGCGGTTCGATGACCATAACTGAAATCAGTTCATTGTGTCATCTAGTCGCCGCGCGCCGTCCGCGCAAAATTTTAGAGATAGGTTCGTTTAGAGGACTGACAACGCTCAACATGGCGATGAATGCGCCGGAAGCTGAAATACATACGCTTGATCTGCCTCCTGATTTCGACCCGGCTGATACGAGGTTTGAGAACAATGATGCGAAGATAATCAAATCGCGCGGCTTTTATTATTACGAAGGGCGCGAAGAGGCCGCACGCATTCATCAGCATTATGGCGACACGGCGACTTTCAATTATGAAGAGATCGGCGGCGGCATAGACCTATGCCTGATTGATGCCGCGCATTCTTACGAGTACGTCCGAAACGATACGGCCAAATCGCTACCGCTGATGGCAACCGGTAGCCTGATGTTGTGGCACGACTATGGTCGCAACGACTTCATGGCAGACCCGGAGGATGCCTGGGGCGTAACAAGATTTTTACACGAGATTTCTGACACAGGAGTGGGAGTGTTACAAGGAACCTCTTTAGGCATCGTGTTGCTGACAGAGGATGCGCGGCAAAAGCTGGCGCAGCATCTCGGCGTTTCTCTTAACAAGAAATGAGTTCCGCAAAAACTGCTGACCAGAAAGACGCATTGCGCGCGTTAGTCTTTTCTCCAAGCCCGATGGGCATATTCGAGCAGAGTCTCGCTCTGGAAGAGCGCGGCTGGCTGCAGACGATGGCGGTTGATTATTACTGTGATCTGTCGAGCCCGCGTTTCCGTTGGATACCCGAAGGACGCATCAAAAAATATCTTCGTAAACGCTATCATCCGCCTTTGAATTCCAACCGCGTGCGCACGCGGCTTCTGCCGTCCGTGATAACGAAGATTGCTACAAGCAGAGCGCGAAGCGCACAGAGTCGCACGCGCTGGGTGTTCTGGCATAACGCTCAGTTTGACGGTTGGGTCGCAGCGCATCTTCACAAGTTCGGAAACCTCGCATTCGGATACGAGAGCGCGAGCCTCTACACGTTTCGCCGCGCAAGTCGGCTTGGCATTCCGCGAGCGCTTTATCAACCGATTGCCTGCGCGGAGAAGGCTATAACTTTACTTGAAGAAGAGAAGCAACTCTTTCCTGCGCTTGCCGACACGCTGCGCTATAACTGGTTCCCTGAAAGCGAACTGGAAGGACGGCGCGAGGAGAGGCAGATGGCCGATGCGATTTTCTGCGCCAGCACTTTTACAAAACAATCACTGATCGAGGTCGGCGTAGAAGCAGAGAAAATATTTGTTGAGCCGTATGGAGTAGATCAAACGGTCTTCTCGCCTTCCAGAGAAAAGTTTCCGAATTTTTCTGTAGTCTGGGCGAGTTCCTACACGCAGACCAAAGGCATAGGGTATTTGCTCGAAGCGCTTGCGCGCCAGCCTGTGCCGGGCATCGAATTGGTACTGGCGGGTTTCGCTCATGGAACGGACGCAGTGGCTTTGTACGAAGACCGCGTTCGCGTGCGGCGACTGGGTCACATCGCTCGCCCGGAGCTTGGCCGCGTGATGGGCCGCTGCCACGCGCATGTCTTCCCGACAATCATAGAAGGCTTTGGCCGCAACATCATCGAAGCGATGGCATCGGGGCTGCCAGTTATTACTACCCCAAATTGCGCGGGGCCTGATTTGATAGAAGATGGCGTGACAGGATTCATAATTCCCATACGCGATGTTGACGCGATCTGCGAAAAACTTGCATGGATTAACGATCACCCGCAAGATGCGATTGAGATGGGCGAACGCGCTCGCTCGCGAGTCGCGAGCCTGAATCAAGCAGATTATCGTCGCCGCTTTGCCGGTCGCATCAACGGAGTATGGCAATCAAGCGACAAGGCCGCGCATGCTTACAGCTAAATCGGACTCGGAGACAGAGTGGAAAAAGTTCTTGTGACAGGCGGAGCAGGTTTCATCGGCTCGCACACGGTAGATTTGCTGCTTGAGAAAGGCTACGAGGTTCGCATACTGGATAATCTTCAGCCGCGTGTTCATCCGCGAAGCAAGCCTGATTATCTGCCCGCCGAAGCCGAATTCATCGAAGGCGATGTTGCAGATCGTGATCGCCTGAGCGAAGCTCTGAGAGGCGTGAGCCGTATCATTCATCTGGCGGCTTATCAAGACTACCTGCCCGATTTCTCTACGTTCATTCATACGAACACTGAAAGCACGGCTTTGATCTTTGAGTTGATCGTCGAAAGGAAACTTCCGGTTGAAAAGATAGTCTTCGCTTCATCGCAATCCGTTTCGGGCGAAGGGCGATATGAATGCGCCGAACATGGCGTTATCTATCCCGAATCGCGAACCATCGAGCAATTGCGCAAAGCAGACTGGGAGGTTAAATGCCCTGTGTGCAGTGCAGAGATGAAGCCATTGTTGATTGATGAAAGCACGGTTCATCCTCATACAACCTACGCCATCTCGAAATACGCCATCGAATTGTTGGCTAAAAATCTGGGCCAGCGATACGACATTCCGACCGCCTGCATGCGCTACACTTATGTGCAGGGCACGCGGAACTCTTTTTACAACGCTTATTCCGGGATAGCTCGCCGTTTCGCTTTGAGACTGCTGCACGGTTTACCGCCGGTATGTTACGAAGATGGCAAACAACTGCGCGATTACGTGAACGTCAAAGACATAGCGCACGCCAACGTGCTTGTGATGGAAGATGAAAGAGCAAACTTTCAGGTCTTCAACGCGGGCGGCGGGCGTGCAGTCACCGTGCTTGAATTCGCAAAGATTATGATTCAGGAATTCGGAAGCCAGCTTGAGCCGTCTGTGCCGGGCGAATTTCGATTGGGCGACACTCGACACACTGTCTCTGATAACTCAAGGTTAAACGCTTTGGGATGGCAACCCGTTACGCCAGTCGAACAGAACGTCCGAGACTACGTGATGTGGATGCGAGAGCAGAAGGGAACTGCCGAATACCTTGAAGAAGCTGAACGCGTGATGCGCGAGCAGGGCGTGGTGCAGAGCGTGGAGCAACGCGCGTGAGCAAGTCAGGGGCGAGCTTTACGAAAGCGATGTTGCTTGCCGCTGGTCGCGGCACGCGATTGCGCCCGATGACCGAAACCGTTTCAAAATGCATGGTCGAAATCGCGGGCAAGCCCGTTCTTGAGCATAACGTCGAGCGATTGCGCAGCTTTGGCGTCACGGACATCGTTATCAACCTGCATTACCTGCCCGAAGCAGTGATGAATCATTTTGGCGATGGTGGTCGTTTCGGCGTGAATATTCATTATTCGCACGAGCCGGAGTTATTAGGAACGGCAGGCGCAGTAAAAAAAGTCGCGGCGTTTTTCGATGCGCCGTTCTTCGTCTGGTATGGCGATAATCTCAGCACTTGTCGTTTGGATCGCCTGCGCGAATTTCACAAAGCGAAAGGCGGTATTGCGAGCATTGCTCTGCATCATCGCGAAGACCCGACTCAAAGCGGCATCGTCGGGCTTGATGAAAAAGACCAGATCACACGGTTTCTGGAAAAGCCGCGCGCCGAGCAGGTCTTTTCTCATTGGGTCAGCGCAGGCATACTCGCGCTCGAACCCCGCGCGCTGGAAGCTGTTGCCGCTGATGTAGCGGTAGATTTCGGGCGCGATGTTTTCCCTATGCTCCTCGAACAGGGCGAAGCGATTTACGGTTATCGAATGGCGGAAGACGAGCGACTCTGGTGGATAGATACTGTCACTGATATGCAGCAGGTTCGATCCATATTTGAGGCTTCATCTCAATAGCCATCACCAAAAGCGAAATGAATCATTACACAATGATCAATCCAGTTCTTTTCAGATTTTATAAAAGCCTGACACGCATTCGCCCATCAATTGTCGGCGCTTGGATTAAATCTGTGGCGCATATAAAACGCAGAGAAGTGCAAACCCCGCTGGGTGTTTTTTCGGTTGATCCGGCTTCCTGTTTTGGGCTGATGCTGATAGAAAAAGGTGTCTACGAGCCGGAAATGGTTCGAGTATTACAGACCTGCTTGAAGGAAGGAGCCGTTTTCTTTGATGTCGGGGCCAACGAAGGTTATCACAGTGTTATCGCTTCAAAAATTGTTGGGCCGAAAGGCCGAGTCTTCGCCATCGAACCGCAAAGCAGACTGCAACCTGCGCTTCAGAAAAATTTGGAATTGAACCGGTGCGCGAATGTGACATTGATTAAATCGGCGATCTCGGATCAAGAAGGGCAGGCCGTATTATTTCTATTACCGGATATTAATAACGGCGCGTCAGGATTAATCAGGGGGACAAAGTATGCTGTACCCACCGAAACGATTGACACAGTCACTTTGGAAAAACTATTCACGACCTATTCAATTGATGTTTGTGATTTGATGAAAATGGATATCGAAGGCTTTGAACCGGAAGCAATCTTCGGGTCTGCTTCGTTGTTCGAGGCTCGTCGAATCCGCGCATTGGCTTTAGAACCGTCGGCTGGTCTGGCTCGACAAC
>DATEKX010000287.1:0-8544 GCA_035277165.1 Blastocatellia bacterium
ATTAAATGGAAACCGGTTGACATCAACTCCCCAGTGAATCACCTCTGCATTTTGCACGGGCCTGTTAGCCTCTAAAGCTGCTTGCTTGAGAAAATGGCTGGCGAACTGAACGCGGCTCAAATCCAGGTCAACGCGCGGCATCAGCCCCGAAGCCTTCAGCAAAGATTTGAGCGTCTTCCAGATCAACCGCCGGTGAAGCCTGCGCGGAGAGCGATGCTTGAGCGAATACAACGCATCGCTTTCCCATCGAGCCAACCAATGGTCGGAAATGAAATAACAGACCGCAAGCCCTGTCTGTTGAGCTTTGATGGCGAGCGATATAGAGATGTGAGTCGCATTCCACACATAAACCACGTCCGGCAAAAATTCGCGGGAAATGCGATTGAAAGCTCGTTGATTGATTGATTCTTTCTTAACGACCCTGATCAAATCTTTGGAAGAGTCTTCGATACGCAGCGCAAGGTCTGTTTCCAACCATCGGTATACAGAATCGGAATGCTCCGCGCGGTTTACGCCGTAAGTGCTGGTTAGAACCCTGACCTCGTGCCCGCGAGACTTGAGCGCTTCGACAACATCGCGGCAGCCGAGTTCGTAGCCGCCTATGAAGTGAGGCGGATAAAAATTTGAGATGACCAGTATTCGCATCTGTGAGAGCCGCTCAATCGCCGACACATTCGGATAAGAATCTGCCGAATGATTCTCCATCCATGTCCTGCACCTGCGCGCGCGGCAATTGAAAACGGTCGGCGCGTCGTTCGACAACTCCGACCGAAGTAGTGCAGGCGCAATCGAAACCTGCCTTGCGAACAAGCTCTACTGTTTCGCCTGTGTAATCGCGCTTCTGGCCATATGGATAGGCGAAACTGGACACAGGGTTTCCCAATATCTCTTCAAGGTCAGACTTGCTCTGGCGCAGTTCATTCCACTGCGAGGCCCGCGAAAGCGCGGAGAGTTGCGGATGCGTCACCGTGTGGCATCCGACTTCAATCAGCCCTCCTCGCGCAAGCTCGCGTATCTCTTCGCGCGAAAGCGCGCGGTGGGTCTGACGGGCTGACGAGGCTGCGCCTGCCCATACCAGCAGTTCCTCTCTGAGCGGTTGCCGCTCGCTTTCCGCCATAGGATGCATCAACTGCCAGAGCGAGCGATAGACCGACTGGCGAGCGGTCGGATCATCCTCTTGCCAGGCTCTCCACCGGCGATTGCGATGATAAAACGTCTCTGGATATTCAGCCGCTTCGCCTAATTCCCAATTGTAGTTGTTTCCATTCACGCTCAAACGAAGCGTGTCTGGCAATTGGCCCGGCTGCAGGAATAATCTATCCAGTTCGTCCCACCAGAATTCGCGGTTCATTCCGGTGTATCCCGTCGTTATGAACACGGTGGCCGGAACATCATGTTTTTCGAGCAGTGGTTTCGCATTAAGCAGGTTGTCAACATATCCATCATCAAAAGTCACAGTCACAGCGCGGCGCGGAAGAGTCCCATTTCGCATGGCAGCCGACAATTTCTGAAGCGGCATCGAGCGATTATATTCACTCAAGACTTGAAGGTGCTCGGCGAAATGCTGCGGAGTCACGGCCAACTGCCACGGGTCTGAATCCGTCTCTGCTATGCGATGGTAAAGCAAGACGAGCGCTCGCCGCGAAAGACGGCTTTTGATTCTTGCGCCAGCGCTTCTTATTTTTTTCAGAATCGGCGCGCTCATAATGCGGCCTCTTTCGTAGCTCTGACCGCGATTATGACTTGATAGTCCGGGTCGTTATAATCAAGCTCTTCGGCGCGCAGTTCTTCAAAAGCAAGCCCGTGCAGAAATGCGATTGATGCGAGCACGTTTCCATGCGTTTCGACTTTTAAACCGGCAGCCGGAAAAACTTCTCCGAACATCCGTTTGGCCGACAGCGCAGTAAACGCCCAGTACCATGAACCATTCCAATCGAAATGATCAATCTGTGTGATGCCCGGAAAGGTCGTCAACAGAACTCCGCCCGGTTTGAGTATGCGATACAAAGTCCGAATGGCCGCCCGCACATCATAGATGAGGTGCAAGGTCTGCGTCAGGACTATGCAATCGAATGCATCGGAAGGGATGTGATCAGCGCTTGCGAGGTCGGCTATGATCGTAGCTTGCGGATTGTCCTCTGAAACATGCAGCACATCTGTTCGAGTAACACGGTCGCCGCCGAATCTTCGCGTGTAGGAATCATCGCCAACTTCCAACACGCGCCCTCGGATGTCAGCGCCGTTGTGGGCGAGAAAGTTTTCAATATAGTAACGATCAACAGGTGTGCCTCGATCAAATCCAAATACACTGCTGACAGGAGTCAGCCGCCGCAGATTGCCTAACTCTACCTGCCCAAACGGCAAGCGGTCTTGCGATTTATTACGGCGACTCTGAAGCCAATCATAAACCGGCACCGGCAGCGCACGCCGAGCCATTGATTTCAATCCTTCTTTCATGATCGTTATCCGATATTTCACGTGTTCCGGCAAACGAGACAAAACCGGGTGGCGCGTCTTCCATCGCTCCTTTTTGATAGCTTGCCGCAGTTGAGCGTCTTCAACGCCTTGCTCAAATAAATACGCTTCCAGCCAGTTCAGAAAAGTAAGCCTTTCGGAATGATGTTGACCCGTGCTTTCTGCTACAGCACAACACGAATCGGGATGTTTCCGGTACTTGTACCAGCATTTGCTCGATACGTATACAGGCGCTTTCAGGCAAATCTTTGAATGAAAGACCTGATCTTCAAACATTCCGCGAAAGCTTCCTTCATAACCGCCGACCTCCTGCATGACTTCACGCCGCGCAAGGCACCCGGTAGCCGTAGCAAGCTGATCTTGCAACAGACTGTTAACCAACGCTGGCGGCGCAACAAGCATGTCGGGTCGCACGCCAAACTCCGGTATATAATCGCGTCGCGCATCCGTCGGGTTGCCAGTCCAGCTATACCAGTACTCGGTTGCCCCGTAGACCATTGCGGCTTCCGTGTGAGAATTCAATATATCAACCTGCTCTTCGAGCTTTTCGGGCAGCCATACGTCGTCAGCATCAAGAAATGCTATTAGCTCTCCACGCGCTTTGCTTATGCCAAGATTGCGCGACTCGCTCATTCCCAAATTCTCGTGATCTGCGTGCTCGAAATAACGCGCTTTATTTGGATACTGATCTGCATATCGCAACGCTACCTGCGAGCTGCGGTCAGTCGAGCCGTCGTCAACAAACAGCAATTCCCATTCAGTGTAGCTTTGAGCGAAAACGCTCTCGATAGCCTCTTCGATGAATCTCTCAGCGTTCAAGAAGATCATTACAACTGTTACCAGCGGCCTTTCATTGCGAGTGTTGCCGCTCTTAACTTCATGTTCTGCAATCGCTGTAACCATATTGAGTATTAAGAAAGCCCGTTCAATTCTGCGTGTTGGGCACAACGTGTTGTAATTTTCGGAAAGCGTGTTTTACGACTCCCTGCGGGTAATATCGGAGAAGCGTCAGCAGCCCGGATACTGCCCTGCTCCATTTACGCTCGCGCATAAACCCGCGCGCCTGATTAAACAGCTTTTCACCATAATCTTCCTGCACGATGCGTATTCCGGTTTGCAGAGCTTCTTCGTATAGCCTGTTGCCTGAAACAGATTCCCATTGCAAACGCCGCGCGATTACAGCCGATTTCAACATCTCGGCAAAATCGCGACTCATACTTTCATCGTGCCTGCGATATTCGAGCACTACGCTGTCGCTGCAACAAACCGGGAAAAGCCTGCTGATTCGAGCATTGAGATCGAAATCCGCCGAAGCGTTAACCGAGGAATTGAAACCCGTAACGAAATCAAAGACTCCCCTGCAATAGATCACTGCGCCCGCAGTCCAGATGTAGTTGTGGCGCAGGAGTTCTAAATAATGATTTGCTTCAACGCCGACCTGCCGGGGGCAAGGCAGAGGCAAACCATTAGCCGAGATCAATCTGATGTGTCCGTAAGCGAATGCGCATTCAGGGTGAGAATTCAGAGACTTAATGCCATCTTCCAAAGCGTTCGGAAGCAGCCTGTCATCCGCATCGAGAAACACTATGTAGCTTCCTCGGCTCGCTTCCAGTCCCGCATTGCGGGCAGCAGCGAGGCCGCGATTTTTCTGGATCAAGCAGCGCACGCTTCCAAAGCCTGCCGCCACACTCGCAGTTTCATCTGTCGAGCCATCGTCCACAACAATGATTTCATAATGCGTATAAGTTTGCTTGAAGACGCTCTCAATCGCTTCGCCCAAAAAATGGGACTGGTTGTAACACGGAATGATTATTGAAATCAGGTCTGGATTCATCATAACTAAATTGCCCTCGGCTTTAACGCGGTTCACCAACTCGATTTTTTCGTTGCGTTCGCAGCCAGCGATGAACAAAGGCGGGAAGCTGCTGCCGCGCCATTGATCTCAATGATTCTCCCGCAATCAACGCGCGATATTTCATATGCGCCCTTATGCGAAATAGTCCCGGATAACGGCATTTCCAGCGCGCAATGTTGAGAGCGCGCCGAACTTCTTCGTTTTCGCTTCCCTGCTTTTGCAGATATCTCTCCAGCCAGTTGAGATAGTTAAGACGCGCTGATTGCAACTGCCCTCTTTTTTTCGCAACGGAGACAGCAGAGTCTTGATGCTTGCGATACTTGAACCAGCTTTGACCGGCCACGAACACGGGCCATTCGAGGCACACCTTTGCATAAAACACCTGATCGGTATAAATCCGGCGAAACTCATCTTCAAATCCGCCAAGGTGAATTACTTTATCCCGTCGAACCATTATGTCAGAGGGACAGGGAACAGGTATCGCTTGTCGCAAGAAGCCAACAAGCAACGCTGGCGGGCTAATCACAGAATCAGTTTGCACACCGGGCTCTATCAATAAATCACGCCGAGCATCCTCAGTCTTTTCTGTCCAGCCATACCAATACTGTGTGCGCCCATAAATCATTGCGGCTTCGGCGTGAGCTTCGAGAATAGCCACCTGCTGCTCAAGCTTCTCAGGCAGCCATACGTCATCAGCATCCAGAAAGGCTATGTATTTTCCTTTACCTTCGCCTATGCCGAGATTCTGAGACGCGCTTATGCCTTTATTCTCATGCCCTGCGTGCTGAAAGTAACGCACGTGTTGCGGGTACTGTTCTGCGTAACGCAGCGCGATAGCTGTGCTGGTGTCGGTCGAGCCGTCGTCAACGAGCAGCAACTCCCATTCAGTGTAGCTCTGCCCCAACACGCTTTCGATTGCTTCTTCTATGAATCTTTCTGCGTTCAGGAAAATCGTTATTACTGTTACCAGCGGTTCGTTTTTCATCGCTTCCCCCCGCATAACAGCAACACGCCCAGCTCTTCGCGCGAAGATAGGACTGTCACATTGCTAAACCGTTTAAGAAGCGCTTTCGTGAAATCATTGAGCGTGCTCTGGCCCTCGCGCCGGACGAATTCAACAACAAGCCAGCGCTTCGAGAATGAAGACAGCCCTTCGACAATCAGGTCGGAATCAAAATGATTCTCAAGAGCAATTTTATGCGCCATGCCCAGAGCTAAAACCATGTCGCACTTCAATCGCTCGGTTGCGGCGATAGAGTAATGGCTGGAGTAACCGACAGACGGCGTGGGCTTAATAAAATCAATTATCAATGGCAGAATCGGCAAGCTCTGCTTCCGCGCCGTCGCGTAGATTGCCGTAGCGCGCGATGAGTCTGCGTTAGTAGAAACTACGCTGTATCCCATTACGGCTGGCAATGTGGAAGTCCAGCTTGCACCCCGGCTCAAATCCAATACCGAGTCAGGCTTTAGTTCGGTAAGTACCTTGTGTAAAGTTCGCTGCGGCGGCGTCAATTCGAATTGAGAAGAAATTGACTCGTCGTGCTTCCTTTCGTATGAAGGCAACTGGATATTCTCGATGTCTCGCCTTATTTGCCTCAAGAAAGCCAGCCTGGACTTGCGCCCGTTCGGCTCTTTCCTGAATGTAGATTTAATAACCTTCAAACCTCGCCTGACCAGCTTAGATAAAATGAGCCGCGATGGGCCGGAGCCGCGCATCACTGTTACAAAGTCTGATCTTGTGACGCCTTCGTATTCAGGCAAAAGCGCGCGCGCGATGCGTTCTTGCCCGTGCGACATCAAAATCAGCGGGTAATAACAGAACCTGCAAAACTCATCATATGCCGACCAGTTCGATTCACCGTTCTGAGGCGCAATCGAAGTTGCATCCACATAAACCGGCTTGCAGGCATCAAACAATACATTCCAGGGATGCGCGTCTTTCAATGTGAGATTGCGTTCCGCAAGCTCTATCGTAAGGTTGATAATAGCGAGCGCAGCATCTTTAAGCATTGCAGCGCACCATTCCTGCGGATATGAGGTAAACGGTATGCGATGATGCTTGAGAATCATCGAAAATCCGTCCACGGTTAGATCGGTCGGCTCCGTCTCTACGAGCAACTCCTGCTCGATCAGGTTTTGTATAACGCCCTCCCGAAACAGTTGCGCAAAAAATGGAGCCTGCTCAGGGTAAATGCCACGACACAATTGATCGTTCAGCCAAAAGAGCCTCCCGGCATCATCGGCAAATGAATGCGGATGGAAGGTCACTTCTTCCGAAGAGAAAAGTATGGATCGCTGTTTTAATCTCTCCTGTGCGAACATCGTGCCTCAACCTATCTCTTTCGACATGCCTTTTGAAATAAGCAAACGGGCGAACGCGAAAATTTCATGCAGACTGCCGTGTTGCGCAGCGGAAAGGAAATCTTGCCTTCGCTTCAGAAAGAATCCCCAAAAGAACCGGATGCCGATTTCGTGAGTGAATGCGCGCTCGCGGTTGCCAGACAGAATGCATCTAAACCACGCTGCGGCGTCTGCAATGGCTTGCTTGTAAAGATGCGCGGGAACATCAAACAACCGGCTGGAAGATCGCTCCATCTCTTCCGACCGCATAATCGCAAAGAAGTAACCATGCCCGGTGTGCCATCTGCGATGATAGCTTTTTGTCATGCGCTCGGCTGGCACGTCTGTGACGACTATCAAGTCAGGAACATACAACGACTTCCGCCCGGTTCGCCAAAACCGTTCTAACAGTTCCGCATCTTCCATTGAGCCGATGCTATTTTTGACCCGCTGCAAGTCAGGCTCAAACAGCCCCGTCTCTTCAAACGCCTCCGAGCGAAATGCCAGATTGGCGCTTACCAAACAGAGCTTGTTGTCTGCGTTTATAGCAACTGGATCGTCGCCGTAATCTTGAAGCGCAAGCGGCATCCAGTGATCGCGCGTCAGCCATCGAGGCGTTTCACTCTCCCATCGCGGCAGGACTTTTCCACCGATGCAATCAACCTCGGGGTGTAGATCAAAAGCACGCTTGATCTTCGCTACCCAATCCTTACTCACTCGCACATCATCATCGGCAAACGCGATTATCTCGCCTCTCGCTTCTGCTATCCCTGTGTTTCTCGCATACGACACCCCTTGCCTTCCCTCGAACACATACCTTAGCTTCTCCTGACCTCGTTTGATGTAGCCCTCGACCACCTCTCTCGTCTTGTCGGTTGAGTTGTTGTCTACGACTATCACTTCATACGACACTGCTTCGTTCTCCTGCGCAACCACACTCTCTATGGCTGCTGCCAGCATCTCGCTTCGATTGTATGTGCTTATCACTACTGTTATTTCTACTTCTTTTGCCATAGGCTTTTTATCATCCAATCAACTGCGGCCTGTGATAGTTTGCCGTCGCTGGTTTCGATTAAATTTCTTGCGCCACAAGGCTTTTATGAACGCGCCGATTTCTGTGATAGTCGAATGTTTTCGTTGCGCTGTGTGCTGTTCGTATCGCTTGCTTATATAGCCGATCAAATACCAAACGGAATTCTTGTTGCGCTGTGATGCGCCATTACGGCCTAGCAGAGTTGCCCAAACCCAGCCGAGGCTCTTATCAAACAGGCCGCGATATACGAAGCCGGGTACACCGAACAGCGTCACGGCGTTATTCGGTTCTCCGACAATACGACCATCCGGCCCCATGATTTCATTCAGGCGCATCTGCGAATTGAATTTGCCAGTCGCGGTGTTCCACCTGCGGTGATAGTTTTTCTTCAGTCGCTCAGGTTGCACTTCTGCAATCACGACTATGGCCGGAGCATAGATGCCGCAACTGCCTGCCTGCCACAATCGAAGTAAGAATTCGTGATCTTCTCTTCCTGAAAACTCCGGCGAGAAAAGGCCGAACCGATTGAACACATCGCGACGAAATGAGGCATTGGCTGTGGGCAGGCACAAAGGATTATCGGCGTTCACATAGAAAGGCTCATCTCCATAATCCAATAGCGCGAGCGCCCACCAGTGATCGCGCGTCAGCCATCCGGGCAACTCATTTTCCCATCGCGGTAAAATCTTTCCGCCTAAAAAATCAATCTCGGGGTGTAGATCAAAAGCACGCTTGATCTTCGCTACCCAATCCTTACTCACTCGCACATCATCATCGGCAAACGCAATGATCTCGCCTCTCGCTTCTGCTATCCCTCTGTTTCTCGCATACGACACCCCTT